>CAYTNI010000013.1:0-21390 GCA_964439115.1 uncultured Saprospiraceae bacterium | reverse complement strand
GAGAAATACCCGCTCAATCCGCTCCTTCATCTGCGGCGATAGTAGCTTTTGGAAGCTGTTTTCCAGAATACTTGACCAATGCATCACTAAAATATTAATAACCTACGGCATTAAAGGCTATCTCGATGAAGAATAATTTCGATAAAATTAATAAATTCAATTAAATAATTCAAAAATACACCTCAAAAAATAAATTTATTTTATCAAAATCTGAGTTTTGCCGAAATCCTACAACAAACGCAAACCAAATATCCGCATTGAAAATTTATACTATCTTGAAACCAAGTTATGGATTATGGTTGCCTTTCATGGGATAACCACTGCACCAAAGCTCTTATGCAACATTTTGGTTTGCAGCCCCTAAATGTACGTGGCAAAAACGCCAAACAACCCCACCAGAACGAAAAATGAATAACAATAACCGCCAGGCGAAAAGCGGAAAGGCAGCTCCAGAGGGGCGAAAGGTTAATAGAAAAAAGAACGCAGTTAACCGCTTAGAGCCCCAGATGGGTGGCACACCCATCAACCCATCATAAATACCTATACCCATTAATACACCCTTATGGTGTTTGAGGTAAAAGGCCAGGTACAACCCCCACATAGCTCAACAACGATGATGCCTGAATTTTATACTATCCTATCACCCATCCGGGGCTTACCATCAACATAAATATCAGATATTCGAAAAGCCACCCTTCACCATAATTTGATTTTCACCCATCCCGGAGGGATGACAGGTTTATAGCAATCAAATCTTGGTCATCGCCGCGGCCCTGTAGGGGTCGTATATCAGTAGCAAAATCTTGGTCATCGCCGCGGCCCCGTAGAGGTCGTATATTGAATTTGGTAAACTCTGCAATAATTATTCAACCTTTTCAGGCCGCAGCTATTATGCGGCATGATTCGGGAAAACCCCGAAAGGACAAACCCAATGGTCATATTGAATTATTTATTCCATTTTGAAATGCACTTCATGGCTTAGGGGCCTTTTATGTTTGACCGCTGAACCAAAGATTGTATCCGATTATTTAGTTTGCAGCCCTCTACAACCCTTTGGATAGTCCTTGAATCCATACCGCTTTCATATCCAAATACGCTGGAATGGATAAATTTTGAAGCATCCACCCTTATGCGTCCTGTTTGGATGATACCAAGTGCCTATGAATGCATTGCCATTCGAAGCAAGGATTTAACCTCTCCGAGTCATGCAATAGATAAAACAGGCATTGCAGACAGCACCTCAAATCATTAAAGCTCTAAGGCGATGGCCCAAGTATTTGAGAAATAAAAAAAGCTCCTTCGGCAAAACCGAAGGAGCTGCATTATAAAACGCTCTAAAAATGAAATCAGATGGTGGGATCCGCAGGAGTGTTAGGATTGTTGTCCCTTTCGCGCAGCGGATAAGGATAGAAGTTGCGGTTGCGCTCACCCCCCGGAGGGCCCGGGCGGTTGAAACGACGGCTGTCTTCCAGCTTCATGCCCGACATGTACAATTCAATACAACGGTTGCGATAAATCTCCTGAAGAATATCACTTTGAGTCTGTGGACCGCTATAAGCCGGAAGATTGGCATTTACGCCGTAGATGTCATTGTTCTTGGTCAATACCTTGTTCAACTCGGTAACAGCACCGGAAAGATCATTCTTGCGCGCCAGTGCTTCGGCCTTGATGAGCAACATTTCACCGGGCAGAAATACCGGAATTTCCTTGGTATCCCCTGTAAAGAACCCCTGAACTTTGACGTTCGTCGGCGGATTGGCGCCCAGATAGAAGGCAACACGACCATCCCCGGCTGTTGGTGCGAGCGCTCCCGTCAGACCGAAGTTATTCAGACCATCATAAGTATTGTTGTTCACCAAAGCTGTGCGGAATACAGGATTTTGATTGAGTGCATCAAAACGCCAGATGGATTTGCGTGTAAGGTTAACGCGGTTTACCGCTTCAATGGCCTTGTCGTTCTGCCCGAGCATGTTGTAATAACGTGCCAAGAGGGCATTGGAGGCATCTTGGATATTGATATCGGTACCGACCTTGCTGTTGAAGTAAGCTGATGGCGGCGTAGCCGTTATAGCGGCAACCCCGGCCTCAAGCAGTGCAATTGCATCTTGAAGCGCCTCAGCCCGTGGCTTGAAAGTGGCATATTTGCCATTCAAAAAGTCATCTGCCGTGCTGGCCTCAGTGGGAACCTGCTCCCAAAACTGAGCTATGGTACCAATAGCGAGCGCTTTGAAAAAGTGCCCGTAAACGAGTACTGCAGTAGATGTACCTGCATCGCTGATGTTGCCTGCATTGTCAATCAACAATTGGCTGTTGGACTTCACAATATTGAGACTTGCCCAGATATTGGTAATAAAGGCATTGGAATTGCCCACCGTGCCACCACCTGCTTCGAGCGCTGCAAGCTCGCCATTACCAGTATTGATAACGTAGAGTTCTTTGGTGCTCAGGCCATTTGCTGAAATCATGTTGTAAAGGGCTCCCGTAGCGCCTACTGAATAAGAGCGCTTCAAGCCTACTACCATCCCGAGCAACCCGTCCACGCTGGTGAGTACATCACTGCTGGTTGCCGCATTGGGATTGGTATATTCCTTCTCACAACTGCCCGTCAGCAAGAGCAGGGGCAAGCAGGCGAGAATAATATATGATTTGATTTTCATATCTGTATTGTTTTGTTATTTAGTTAATTAGAAACGAGCTCCTACGCGGAATTGCACCATGCGCGGGATGGGCACGTTACCGAAGTCATCACCACGAACGCGGTCTGTCTGACCAGCAGAGTTGGTTTCCGGGTCGTAGCCCAGGTAGTTGTCAAAAGAAATGAGGTTACGGCCGATGACGCTCAGATTCAGATTGTTGAATACTTTGCCAACCTTGCCCAGGTCATAGCTCAGCGCCAGTTCGCGCAGTTTCACGAAGGAACCGTCTTCTACATGTTCCTCCTGGATGCGTGAGCCGGTGACGCCACCTGCGATAGAGGCCACATATCCACGGGCCACCTCACCCTTGATTTCTCTTTCTGCGAGTTCGCCCTGACCAACGTTATTTTGGGTGATGCGGTTCCAGTTGAATACATCAAAGCCCCACATAGCATCAAACTGCACGCGGAAAGAAAATTTGCCGACGCTAAGATCTGACGTGAGCGCACCAAACCAATCCGGGTTTGGATCGCCGATAATCTTGCGAAGCTCTACGGCAGAAGACACAGGCTGACCGTCGGCATTGCGACTTGGTGTTCCTTCTAGGAGTGTGGTTTGCGCACCACGCTCCGGCTGCGCAAGCCCTTGGTTGGTGAGCAGGAGGTTGCCCTGAGCATCGCGGGCATAGTAACGACCGTAGAATACGCCGTAAGGCTGACCGTTGATGGCAGCCTGTACACCATCGCTACCGCGAAGGAAAAGCGCTCCATTGATACCATCCACTGTATTGCGGTTTCTGGACCACATCAGGCCGAGATCCCAACGAACCTTGCCGGTGGCCACAGGCGAGCCCTGAAGCATCAATTCCAAACCATTATTCGTCATACTTCCCTCGTTGGTCACGATAAAGTTGCCACCAACAGTGGGCGGCAGCGGCCTGGTGAGGAGCAGATCTTCGATGTTTTGAGTATAAACCGTAACATTCAAGCCAAGGCGATTCTTGAAGAGGGCGATGTCTGCACCAAATTCGGTTTCTGACATGCGCTCCGGCTTCACATCCGGGTTGGCCAATACGGTAGAAGGGGTAACGGCAGAAAGACCGCCGAGCTGAGCAATTAGGTAGTTGTTGTAGCGATCGTAAGGACCGATACCTGTGAGGTTACCGGCCTGACCGAAGCTGGCGCGAAGTTTCACCGAGCTGAGCAGGTCACTAAGGCTACTTCCCTTCCAGTAATCAGACAACACCCAGCTGGCACTCGCCTTGGGGTAGAAATTGGTCTGGTTATTCGGGGAGAAAGCGGAGGAACCGTCCACACGGCCGGCGAGAGTGACGAAGAGCTGCTCTTTGTACCCAAAGGTCTGCTGCAGGAAGTAACCCCAGACGCTGCGCTGCGTGATGCTTTGTACAGGAGCGGCGAAAAGGTTAGCCGCTGCCGAGATGGTTCTTACAAACGGTGCGAGATCCCGACCTTCCTGCGCAGTAAAGTGCGTGCGATCATTCTGGATTTGGTATCCCGCCGTAGTGGTGGAAGTCAGGTTATCCGACAGATTGCGATTGTAATTAAGCGTAAGGTCATGGTTGAGCAGGGTTACATTGCTCGTTGCGTTACTGACATATCCGTCAGGGAAGAAGCCTGCGGCAACGCCGGGATAAGGGATACGCGGGTGAAACTCATTACCAACAAGTGAATAAGTATCATATCCAAGAATGGCATTGACGGTAAGTCCCTTGAACGGGAAAAGCTTGAGTTGAACGTCACCTATGCTGCGGTTTGTACGCTGGGTGATGTCAAAGGTTTCAATTACAGTAAGTGGATTCACACGCACCAGCTCTACCTGGCGAAGATTGCCTACGGCATCGCGCTCGGTAATATCCCACACATTATCAATGATAAACATCGTACTGATGGGGCTGAAAAAGTTATTACCGTTAGGTAAATCCTGGCTTAGGCTGTAATTGTAAGCGATACCGGCAGAGAGTGTTGCCCAATCCGACAGGGTCTGATTGAGGCGCAGACGACCGGTGTACTTGGTGAAATTCGTATTTTTGATAATACCATCGTTGTTGGTATAACCAAAAGAAGCGAAATACTGCGTCTTATCATTACCACCATTTACAGAAAGGTAATTTTCAGTACCTATTGCATTGGTGAATATCTCATCCTGCATGTCGTAACGTTGCACTGGGTATTTGTCTGTAATCAAAAGGCGGTTAACAGGGCCGACCTTGACGAATCCAACACCCTGATTGACGAGTGTAGCTTCCGACGGTCCGAGGTGGAGAAGGGTGGTAAGACGGTCCTGAGCGAGCTCGAGCCTTTCGTTGCCCCTCACACCGAAACGCTCGGGGTGTTGAGTCATGAATACCTTTTTGCGGATCTGGCTCATGCTCACAGCAGAGCTGAATTCAATGGTGGGCTTGCCACTTTTGCCGCGCTTGGTAAAGATTTGTACCACACCGTTGGCTGCACGAGAACCATAGAGGGCTGCAGCTGAAGCACCGTTGATGACTTCAATGCGCTCGATGTCGGCGGGGTTGATATCCACCAGGCGGTTCTGACCTCCCCGAAGTCCGGTAACCATGGCATCTGCACTGAGGTTGATGACGTTGGTGGAGCTGTTATCCACAATAACGCCATCCACGATGTAGAGCGGATCGGAGGAACCGTTGATGGAGCTGGGGCCGCGAAGGCGCACAGAAATACCCCCTGCTGGGTTACCGTCATTCTGGGTGATTTGGGCGCCCATCACCTTACCGCTGAGTGCTGCCAGGGTGTTGACCGTACCGGCATTACTGATGTCAGTTCCACCCACTACGCTGATGTTGTTACCCAACTGCTTGCGCGTGGCTGTTGGCGATGCACCCGTGACGATAACCTGATCGAGCTCGAGGATATCAGATGACATGGTAATGTCCTTCGTGATGTTCAGACCTGAAGCGCTAATGCTGACCTTCTCCGTATAGGTAGAATAGCCAACATAGCTCACCTGCAGGGTGTAATCTCCAGGGGTAACCGCGCCATCCAACTCGTAAAACCCGCGCACGTCAGTAATCGTACCTATGCGAGGTTCGGCAAGTAAAACAGTAACACCAATCAATGGCTCCCCGGAAGCGTCGGTCACGGTGCCTTTGAGGGTAAAATTGGCCTTCTGGGCCAGGGCAAATAACGGAAGCGCCAATGCAAAAGCAAAAAGCGATAACCTCCGTTTGGTGTACATAAGCATCATAAACTTTCGTTCTTTTGGTGAACAATTTATATTTTGGGAACATAATTAGCAATTCCCTGCGAGACTGCAAAGAAAAACAATTTTTTTTGCAATATTTTGCAACATAAAGCCTATAAAAGCCGCAAAATAATCCAAAAATGGTATTTTGTGCGGCAATTAGCCAAATTCAACCATGCTTAAAGAGGAAAGACAATCGCTCATTTTAAGAGAAGTCAACATCCACAACAAAGTTTTACTTGCCGACCTAAGTCTAAAACTGGATGTCTCCGAAGACACCATCCGAAGAGACCTTCAGGAGCTTTCAGACACCGGCCAAATCATCAAAGTAAGAGGTGGCGCCCTGTCAAAATCCTACCAGATGTACTCTTACCGGGAAAGAGACATCTATGCCTATCAGGAAAAAACCATTATCGCCAGCAAAGCGGTAAGCCTCCTCCGCGATGGCATGCTGGTGCTCATCAGTGGAGGCTCTACCAACCTGGAAATAGCCCGTATCCTGCCAAGTGACCTGCGGGTCACCTTCCTCACCGTCAGCTTGTCCACCGCCATGCAATTGCTCGAACATCCCAACAGCGATGTCATTTTCGTCGGCGGCCAGCTTTCCAAAACAGCCCGCATCAGCATCGGCGGAGATGTCGTACAGTCCCTTCAAAATGTTAGACCCGATATTTGTATCATCGGCACCAACGGTATTGATGCAAACGCTGGTATTACAGACTCTGACTGGGAGGTGGTCACCACCAAGAAAGCCATGATCAACGCTTCCCAAAAGGTCGTAGTCCATGCTATTGGGGAAAAACTCAATTCCATTCAAAAGATCAAAGTCTGTAACCTTCGTGAGGTGGACGTAGTAATTACCGAACTCAACCCGGAGCACGACACCCTCAAACCATACCACACCGAGGGCATTCAAATTCTTTAGCATCCGATGCGCCAATACGACAGGCGCCCTGCAACATCCATTGCAGGGCGCCTGTGACTATATCTTTGAAATCGTTCAGAACATTTTGAAGTCAGCATCGTCTCCACGAAGCATACCTTGCTGCTGTGGTTTGGCCGGTGCTTCTGCCGGAGCGGCATTTTTCTGGCGAACCCATTCGCGACGCTGGCCCCAGGAACCACCCTCCTGTAAAAATGCAATGATGGCCCAAACCAACAGCAATGTAGGTAAGATGACGCTCATGGCAAGACCGCGAACCTCATAGCGCATGTGCATGAAATCACCGATGATATAATATGCTTTGTATATGGAAAGCGCGATAATCAGAAGCCCGGTAATGAGCAAAGTGATTTTTGGTGCGCTTTCTGAAATGAATCCGAGGAGGTCCCCCTTGCCAATCAAGGATAGAAATACTTCGATAAGCGTCACAACCGCCAAAAGGATAAGTCCTTTGATAACGTGCTTTTTCGATTCTTCGTAGCTAAGATGCATGGCATTTTTATTTTTACCCCAGAGGGAGATGAATTAAAGGAGATAGAATACCAGGAAAACAAATACCCAGACAAGATCCACAAAGTGCCAGTAAAGACCTATTTTTTCTACCATTTCATACCCGTTCTTTCGGGCTACATACAAGCCGGAAGCAGCATTGATGGCGATAACCAACAGAAAAGCCACACCGGAAAATACGTGGAAACCGTGAAAGCCGGTAATAAAGAAGAACAGAGCGCCAAATGCCTTGGGACCGAACTCTTCCGTTTTAACCATACCTGCATCCGGCCCTTCTGTCAGCTTGAATTTGCGGTGAATGTATCCGCGCTCATCTACATAACGGTCGGGATCATCTAAAGGAAGCTGGCTCTTATAAACGAACACCTCGTGATGGTGACCATCGCCGTGACCTGCTTCTTCCTCCGAATGACCTGCTTTTCCGCGCGGGTCATTGTCGTCAGTCAATATGGTAGCTTTATGGATGAGATATCCATCACCGCTTTCAAACTGCTCCAGGCTGCCATCTGACTTTTTAGCATCAGAACCATCAGCGGCGAGATAAATACCGGCAGCATTGTGTACACTAAATGGATTGGTAGTGACCGTCACATGTTCCTTAGCGATGAGGTTAGTCCATTCCCAAGCCTGGCAGCCGAGGAACGCTAAACCACCGAGGACGGTCATCAGCAGCCAGAAGACTACTCCACTTTTATTTTCCCGTTGACCCTCCTGCACTGCACGAACCATGGTAACAGAGCTGATGATGAGCAGGAATGACATCACGGTCACGAAAATAAGAGGAAGGTGCGAATCCCCGAAAGGGTGTGTGGAAAACACAAAATCGGGGCTGGGCCAGGTTGGACTACTGAAGCGAAGTGCACCATAGGCAATTAATAAGCCGGCGAAAGTAAAGGCGTCCGACAACAGGAAGTACCACATCATCAGCTTGCCATAACTGACCTGAAACGGCGCAGTGCCGCCTGACCAGTCCGCCTTGCCGTCATGAACTTCGTGTTCCAGTTCGAGATGATCCGTTTGAGATGCCATCCGTATATCTGATTTTTGCGTGTTTACGATTGAATGAGAAAGAAAACGAACAAATAAACCCACAGCACATCCACAAAATGCCAGTAGGTAAGCGTGAGCTCAAACCGTAGCAAACGAGCTGCATTAGGTTTAAAGGGCAACATAAAGGCGTGCAGCAGTGCAACCATCAGTGCTGCAATACCGCCCAGTACATGCGCAGCGTGTACTCCGGAAATAACATATACAAAAGAGCCTGATGGATTCGTGTTGATGGCAACACCCATATCCTGTAAGGCCAACCAGCCCGCATATTGCATCAATACAAAGGCAAAGCCCAACGCAAAGGCCAGGATGAGCAATCTTTTATACACCAACTCTTTTCCAGTCTTGAAAGCGCGATAACTCAAATGCAGGGCCACACTACTCAATAGAATCGCAGCCGTACTGGCGTAAAACATGACGGGGAGTGGAAATTCCAGCCAGTTACCGGCTGCCCGCCGTACGAGGTACGAACTGGTAAAAGCGGCAAACATCATGGTAATACTCGCGCAAGCTACCCAAAGCGCAAATTTCTTTGGGTGAATCTTGCTTTTCGTACCATATTCCATCTTGGCGGTTCCCGCATCCATTTATTGTCAAATTTTATCTGCAAAAAGCGCAATCAGGGTGAAAGGAATATATGCAAAGGAGAAAAACATCAGCGCCAAAGCAGCCGGACGATCATGCCGACGTTCAAAACGCCAGGATAACCAGGCATAACCTATTCCGAGAACCACCACCACCACCAGCGATACTATGCCGGTTGCTCCAAGCATCCATGGCAAAGCTCCGGCTGGAATAAGCCATAAAGCAGTATAGAATGCCTGCCGTGCAGCCCTGCGATCCGGTGCGTCCTCTCCGGGTATAAAACGATACCCAGCATTTCGATAATCCTCAAACCCGAGCCAACCGATTGACCAAAAATGAGGAAACTGCCACAAAAACTGTATAAAAAACAGTGCCCACGCCAACAGGGTGATTTCTCCCTGGGCAGCTACACAGCCAATCATGGTGGGCAGTGCGCCGGGAAGGGCACCTACCGGTACAGCAATCGGCGACAATCGTTTTAGTGGAGTATATACGAAGGCATAACTCACCAATGCAATCATGCCGAGGAAGGCCGTCCAGGGATTGAACAATGCCAGCAATGTGATACCGAAAAGGCACATAAATCCTGCTGCCAATACTGCTTCGGATACTTTCATGCGTCCTGCAGCAAGCGGCCTGTCGGCAGTGCGCTTCATCAGACGGTCGAAATCCTTTTCCAACACCTGATTGAGCGCATTCGCAGCACCAGTGACCAGGAATCCGCCAAGCGCTAAGATTCCGACAGCAGGCCACTGGATTTCTCCGGAGCTGCCGATGAGAAACGCCATGACAGAAGAAAAAACAACGGTCAGCGACAAACGAAGTTTGACCAACAACTTGTAATCCTGAACCTTCTGCCCAAGAATGCCGGTAGTGGAAATCGCCGTGGTTTTAACTTCAGACACTGACTTAGAGCTTTTCAACATCAAAAGAAATTAATGTCCACCATCCTTTTCACCTTCTGCCATGGGCTCGTACTGCGGGATGAACTCCCGGCCGTTCTTACCATAATCATAAGGCCAGCGCTGCACCGTGGGGATTTTACCATCCCAGTTGCCGTGACCGGCATGGATAGGCGTCGTCCACTCCAGCGTAGATGCTCCCCAAGGGTTTTTAACGGTAACTTTCTTGCCATACCAGATGCTATAGAAGAAGTTAATGACAAAAACCACCTGGAAAAGGAAAGTCAGAATGGCCGCAACCGTGATGAACTGATTGAGCTCAGCAAAGTGGCGGAAAGTCTCGAAGGTGTCGAACGCATAGTAGCGACGAGGTACACCAGCCATACCGGTATAGTGCATCGGCCAAAAAATGGCATAAGCACCGATCATCGTACCCCAAAAGTGAATTTTACCCATTGTCTCATTCATGAAACGGGCGTACATCTTGGGATACCAGTGGTAAATACCGGCAAACATACCAAAGAATGCAGCCACACCCATCACGATGTGGAAGTGCGCCACCACAAAATAGGTGTCGTGCAATTGAATATCAATAGCGGAGTTGCCAAGGAAGATACCCGTCAAACCACCGGAAATGAACATAGACACGAAGCCTATAGCAAACAGGTTGGCCGCATTGAACCGAATATTACCCCGGTACAAGGTTGAAATCCAGTTGAACACCTTAACCGCTGACGGGACGGCAATAATCAGCGTGAAAATCACGAAGAAATTCGAAATGAAGGGGTTAACACCCGACATAAACATGTGGTGTGCCCAAACGATAAAGGACAAGAAGGCGATTGCCAAAATGGAAAACACCATTGCCTTGTAACCAAAGATTGGTTTGCGTGCATGTACTGAAAGCACCTCAGATACCAGACCCATCGCAGGAAGGATAATGATATACACCTCAGGGTGCCCAAGGAACCAGAAAAGGTGCTGGTACAACACCGGGCTTCCACCTACGTGCTCCAAAGCCTGGCCACCAATGAATATTTCAGAGAGGAAGAAGCTGGTACCAAAAGTCCGGTCGAAAATCACGAGCAGGAACGCAGATACCAATACTGGGAAGGAAAGCAGACCAATGACGGCAGTAATGAAGAATGCCCAGATGGTGAGCGGCAAACGCCACATCGTCATGCCCTTTGTACGAAGGTTCAATACCGTGGTGATGTAGTTGATACCACCAAGCAGTACAGAAACCACAAACAACACCAAGCTCAACGTCCACAGCGTCATACCCGCACCGGAACCGGTAGAGGCCTGAGGAAGGATACTAAGTGGCGGATATGCTGTCCACCCACCGGAGAAAGGACCGGTACTCAGGAACAAAGACAAGAACATAACTACTCCGGCGAAAAAGAAGAACCAGTAGGAGAGCATGTTCAGGAAGGGGGATGCCATATCACGGGCACCAATCTGCAACGGAATCAAAAGATTGCTAAAAGTACCACTCAGGCCGGCCGTGAGCACGAAGAACACCAGGATGGTGCCGTGCATCGTCACCAAGGCGTAGTAAAATTCGGGAGAAAGCGTACCAACGCCATCATTTACCACGATCCATTTGCCGAGGAAAGGCTTGAGCCAAAGCAGGCTCTCCTCCGGGAAACCCAACTGCAGGCGGAACACCAGCGACATCAAACTGCCGATAATTGCCCAGAACATTCCTGTGATAAGGAATTGCTTGGCAATCATTTTGTGATCCTGACTGAAGAAGTAGGTCGTGATAAAATTTGACTGGTACTTATCCCCGTGATGGTGATCGTGGAAGTGGTCATCATAGCCCAGTTCCTCAATCAGTACATCCTCATCATGCAATTTTTGATTCGATAAGGTGCTCGTAGCCATTTGCTGAAGATTTATGGTTTGGTCTGTGTATGGTTAAAATAAACTTGCTCGAAATTAGTTATTCCCTGTTTCCCCAGTCGATGCCGGCGCTGTCGGGCTGTTCTCCAACGGTTGCGCGTCGGAAATCACATCAGCAGGGAATGGATCATTTTCAGTACCGCGAATCTGGCTTTCATAGAAAGACTGCTGCTTTTCAACCCAAGCCAGGTATTCATCTTCTGAAACGATTTTTACAATGCGCTTCATAGAAAAGTGTCCTTTACCGCAAAGTTCAGCACATGCCAGTTCGTAGTCGAAACGCTGCCAAAGCTGCTCTCCGTTGGGGTCAGCAGGGTCGGCAGGTTGTTGATACGTCTTATAGTTGCTCAGCTCATTGCGGTATTCTTCGGTAGTTTTCTTGGGTGTAAATACAAAATACGTAGGCATACCCGGAACGGCATCCATTTTCACGCGGAAGTGTGGCAGGTAAAAGTTGTGGAGCACATCCTTTGAAGTGATACGCACCCTTACGCGCTTACCTACGGGAAGTACGATTTCAGTAGCGTGGAAATCATCCTTATTCTTTAGATCCTTCCAGTTTTGACCAATGGGGTTATCCCCGGAAATCAACTTGTAAGAACGCTCTCCCAGGAGGCCATCGGCTCCGGGGTAGCGGATAGTCCAGCCGAACTGTTCTCCCACCGCCTCAATCTCCATATAATCATCACCAGGTTTAATATCTGCCATTACCTCGTTCCAGGTATCCAGGCCACTAATGACCAGGAAAGCCATCACAATTGCAGGCGCGGCAGTCCACACAAGCTCCAGCTTATCGTCATGCGGCACAAATGAAGCTTTGCGACGGCGGCTTCCCCGATAGCGGTAAGCGAAATAAAACAGCAAAATATGGGTAATGACGAATACTATGCCGGTGAAGAATAAAGTCACCTGGAACATACTGTCAATAGCACCCCCGTGTTCTGACGCAGAAGCATGTGGACCGAAACCAAGATACCAATCCTTGTAGTGGATACCGGACACGGTGACACCAACCAAAAAGACTATCATAAAAATTAATGACAAGAGTCCTTGCCGATTATTGGAGGCCTCCTGTACTTCCTCCTCTCCGCGAATTTTGGCAGCCAATTCGGAAACCTTTCCTATTTGAACCACCACCACGGCGAGCAGCACTACGATGAGAAAACCGAGTAAAAGCGTCATTTTTGTTAAAATTGAATTTGGTGAAACCTGTTATTTCAATTCCTCTTTCGATTAAAGCGCCTAAAGTCACTTTTTGTTTACAACCTAGATAACATGATGGTGAAGACTCTCTTCCAGATAGGGATCATTCTTGGGTGTCAGAGATGCCTGTGACAAACGAGAAAGTACTATATAGAAGAAGAAACTTAGGAAGCCAACCATAGTGCCGAGCTCCAGCAAGCCGGGGAAGGAGAAGCCCATGGCAAAAGGTACAGCATGATGAGCAACATCATGTGCATGCTCACCGGCATGTGCAGCTGCCTCCATGGCGGTGATACGAGCACCAGGCTTAATCATTAGGAAAAAGTCAAGCCAATGGCCGAGCAAAACCACCACAGATGCAAAAGCCAGCGTACCGACCTTGCGCTTGGTATCGTTGCGCATCAATACAAGGAACGGCGCTACGAAGTTGAGTACCAGATTGAGAATGAATAACGGCATGTAATTATCCATACGCTCCCTGAAGTAAATCGTCTCTTCACCTACATTGGCGTACCAAATCAGCATATACTGTGAAAACCAAAGATATGTCCAGAATACACTGATGCCGAAGAGATATTTACCCAAATCATGCAGGTGCTCGGAAGTTACATTTTGCAGATACCCCTGCGACTTCAGGAAGATTACCGTAAGAATGGTAAGCGACATGGCGCCAAGGAACCAGCTTGCCGCAGTGTACCACGCAAATAGCGTGCTGTACCAGTGCGCATCGAGTGACATAACCCACTGCCATACCATCGCAGCGCTGGAGAAGCCCGCGATTGGCAGAAAAATGACCGAAAGCAGACGAATCTTACGATGATAGCTGAAATCTTCTCCAGGGCCATTATTATCTTCAGCCAGGGAAGTTTGCCGGATGCGGGAGGCAAAGAAAATCCAGGAACCCATAACGATAATGGTGCCAAATGTGTACCAGTATTTATTGAGGAAGCCGGACTTGCCAAGCAGAACACGATCTGTTTGTACTGCTTGATCATCCGCCCAGTGGTACAGGTGATGCCAATGACCCCAGATACCGGCAATGATAACCAAGAACAGAATCAAACCGGGAATGAGAAACAAGGAATAAGCCTCCCAAATGCGCTTGACCAAAGTACTCCAACCGGCAAAGGCGGTAGTGAAAGCAGCCAGAATGAAAAGCGACATGAGTGAAATACCCGTGAAAAAGACGGTATTGTGCAAATAATTGGTCCAAAACCGGGTATGAAACTGATCGTCCGTGAAGAAGGTGATGAGTAAGCACACTACCCCGAGGATCATTCCGCCACCGAGAACCCAGCGCTTTTTAGCATCAAATACAAATTGATCCATGGTTGAATCGTATTAAATGGTGTCTTCAAATCAATTTTGAGCAGCCGCAGGGCCAGAAGCAGCAGTGTTATCACTCGTAGCCTCACCAACAGATGCGGTAATAGGCTTGCCGGGCATACCAAACTGCGGATTCAATGTATTCTGCGTCTCGCTGTAGGCGAGTTTTTTATCAGCAGCCTGCAAAGAGCGGATGTAGTGGATTACCTGCCAGCGCTCTTCGTAAGACAACTTGTCCTTGTAGGCACCCATAACGTTCAGTCCATACATGATGGCGTGATAGTAACGTCCATTGGATGCTACGGATAGATCCTCATTGAGGAAGTTGGCAGGCGCAGCAGGGTATTTTCCACCCGGATCGCCTTCTGCAGGATTGGCTTCCCTTACGAGATATCCGAGGCCATCACCCTTTTCGCCGTGACATACTCCACAAAAAATATTGTACAATTCTTTGCCGCGAGCCAGTCCGGCATTCGTAATCGGAAATGGATTGCTGATAATCTCGGCAGTAGCTCGAAGACGCTCCTCAGGGGTATCCTCATAGTAGTAAGGAACCTTGCCATTCACAGGCACAGCAATAGCATTGGGGGCATTGGCACCGCGTACATAGCTCATGGCCGCATCCTGCCCGGCAGCATCACCGGCAAAATATACGCCGGCATAGCCGCGTGGTACAGTGCCACCCACGGGATGCATGCGCTCCGTGAGCGCCTTCCTGGAAATTACACTTTCCTCATCCCATGTATGCAATGAGTAGGCATCGTAGGCATTGGCCTCATAGGAAATCGGATGCGCCATATCCGGCATGTACTCCGATCCGGCATAATCCCCACCGGCGGGCTTGCATGCCTGCACCAGCACGGCGAAAGCAATGATAAAGACTATTTGTTGGATGGTTTTCATCTAACCTCTTCTTTTTATGGCGATTAAATCGTCTTCAGGTGAACCTCAGATGCTCCGGTGCTGCTCAAAAAACTGCGCAGTTTATCTCTGTCAGACTCTTCTGTTCCGGCAGCATCAAAAGCAAGACAAAACTTGTCGTCCGTAATACGGTCATCCAGGGTAGGATTGGTCCGACCTGGAGCCATACCACAAACCGTAAAAAACGATACGGTCATGCCAATGGCAGCAAAAAGCACCGTCAATTCAAAGGTGATAGGAATAAACGACGGCACAGACCAGTATGGCTTACCACCGAAAATAATTGGCCAATCCCTGGTAAATACCCAGGTCATGAATAAAAACGCGGTGAGCGTACCAATGGCGCCATAGACAAAGCCCGCAATGTGCAAACGGCTTTCTTCAAGCCCCATGGCATGATCCAGCCCGTGTACTGGAAATGGCGTAAAGACGTCCATGATTTCCAGGTGATCGGCTTTTGCCTTCTTTACGGCGCTGAGAAGGATTTCCTCATCATCATACAAGCCGAAAATGACCTCTTTTTCCTGTTTCATATCTTGCGCAATTAAGCGTATCTGATTGGATTTTTAATTAGTGTGACGACTCTGAAGTTACCTCCGAGTGACTGTGGCCATGGTGGTGCTTCTTCGCATTTGGCCCTACATACTGGTCACCGCCAACTTTCAGGATTTGCTTCACTTCCGCTACCGCAATCACCGGTGCCACCCTGGTGAAAATCAGGAACAAAGTAAAGAACAAGCCCAGCGTTCCCGTGAAGATGCCGATTTCTACCCAGGTTGGCACGTAGTAACTCCAGGAAGAAGGAATATAGTCGCGGGCAAGCGTAGTGGCAATGATGACGAAGCGCTCGAACCACATCCCGATATTCACGAAAATGGACATCAGGAAGGTCCACCAGATGCTGCGGCGAATCTTACGGCTCCAGAATACCTGCGGAGAGAGCACATTACAAGCCATCATGCCCACATAAGACCACCAGTAAGGTCCCAGCACGCGATTGTAAAACGCATATTGCTCATAGATATACCCTGAATACCAGGCAATAAACAACTCCGTGAGGTAGGCGACACCCACAATTGTTCCCGTGAGCAGAATAACTTTGTTCATGCTATCAATATGCTGGAGCGTTATATACTCCTCTAGCTTTAATACCTTACGGGAAATGATCATCAGCGTCTGAACCATCGCAAAACCGGAGAAAATAGCTCCTGCCACAAAGTAAGGAGGGAAAATCGTGGTGTGCCATCCCGGAATCACAGAAGTGGCAAAGTCAAAAGATACGATGGTGTGTACCGACAATACCAACGGGGTGGAGAGACCCGCCAAAACCAGTGCAAGACTCTCAAAGCGCTGCCAGTGCTTGGCAGAACCCGTCCAGCCAAAAGAAACAAAATTGTAAATCTTTCGGCGGATACCCTTAGAGCGGTCGCGGATGGTAGCCAAATCAGGTACCAGACCAGAATACCAAAATAAAAGAGAAACGGTAAGATACGTGGAGATGGCAAACACGTCCCACAACAGCGGAGAGTTGAAGTTAACCCAAAGGGGGCCGCGCGTGTTGGGGTAGGGGAAAATGAAAATTCCCAGCCAAAGACGTCCCATGTGGATGAGCGGGAATTGACCCGCACACATCACCGCGAAAATGGTCATGGCCTCCGCTGCCCGGTTGACACCCGTGCGCCAACGCTGACGGAACAACAAGAGAATGGCCGAAATCAGCGTTCCGGCATGACCGATACCAACCCACCAAACAAAGTTGGTAATATCCCAACCCCAGCCAATGGTACGGTTAAGGTTCCAGGTGCCAATGCCGAACCATATCGTCCAGGCAACCGTGAACAAATACAACCCCAATAAGGCAGAGCTAATCCCAAAGGCGATAATCCATGCCAGATTGGGCGCCTTTTCCGTAGGCGAACAAATGTCTTCGGTGATCTGACGATACGTTTTACCGCCTTCTATCAGTGGCTCCCGAATTGGTGAAACTACAGCACTCATTGTACTCGTTATTTTAAAAGGCAGGCCAACTTAATTGCGACCAGCCGGATGGTTCTGAATTAAGCGTCCAAACTTTCATTACGGTTATTAACCCTGGCCGTGTAGAGTACGGAAGACATCGTGTTGACCTCCTCCAGTACCAGGTAGTTCAACGGGTTGTCCGAGCGCTGTGCTACCATGGTCTCCTTGTTGTTGCGGTCACCAAAGGTAATGGCGCCGGTCGGACATGCCGTCTGGCAGGCACTGCGCACATCATTGTCGCCCAGGCGGCGGCCTTCGCGCTTGGCCGTCAGCTTGCCTTCCTGTATGCGCTGAACGCAGAAACTGCACTTTTCGATTACCCCGCGGGAACGAACCGTCACATCAGGGTTCAACACCATGCGCACCAGGTTGTCCGCATAGAATGGAATTTCTTCCCCGTTCAGACGATCCTCGTTGCTCACGAAGATATCGGCAGTAGTGTAATCCAACCAGTTGAAACGACGCACTTTGTAGGGACAGTTGTTGGCGCAGTAGCGCGTTCCGATACAGCGGTTGTAGGTCATCTGGTTCAAACCTTCGCTGCTGTGGTTGGTCGCCGCTACCGGGCAAACATTCTCACAAGGCGCATTATCGCAGTGTTGGCACATCATCGGCTGATACACCACATTGGGATTTTCGTAATCCCCATAGTAGTAACGGTCGATACGCAGCCAGGTCATTTCGTGGTGGCGAGATACTTCTTTCTTACCTACCACCGGCACATTGTTTTCTGCGATACAAGCTACCTGGCATGCGCCACAACCCGTACAGGCATTCAAATCAATGTGCATCGCCCACCAGTGACCCTGAGAATATATCTCCTTTACGTACTGATCCGTGGGATACAGCGTCTGTTCGTTGAGATGTGCCGCTTCTCCACGGCGATCCTTTATCTTTTCCACCAACTCAGGTACCTCCTTGAGATTGGCCTTGTAAATTACGCTGCGCTCCGTAATACCACCCTGAAAACCATCCTCGTTGAAAGGGTCCTTCAGGCGAGAAGACACCTTTTCATCCAGATTGACCTGTTTGTCTTTTCCGGTGACTGCGTCCTTGTAGGTTTTGCCGTTTTTTTCTGTAACACCCATGGTGTGGTGGTACTGCACGCAGGCAAAATCCTCCTCAGTGGCTACTTTATCTGAAATTTCAGGATTGATGGCATAGTACTGTGTATTCCCATCCGCATCAGTATCGAGCCAGGGATACACATTAACACCTACTTTATTGCCAAGAGCTCTGCCCACATTGCCGGTGACCTCCCGGCCGAAGCCCAGGGCGAGGCCTACCGTACCTTGCATTTGGCCAAACTGACGTACAGCCGTAACGCGTTGCTTCTGGCGACCCTTGACATCAATCTCTACAATATCTGCTTTACCGTAGATTTCACGGTCATTCAGATTCTTGAACGAAGTGAATTTCTCTCCGTCCCAACCTACCGGGATGGTGAGATAGTTACCCCATACCGTACGGGTAAGTGGATCAGGCATTTCCAGCAACCAGGGATTGTTGGCAAACTGCCCGGCACCCATATTGACAGTTTCAAAGAAAGCAACCTCCAATGCTGCGTTGGAAGGCTTGCGAACCTTCGAGGCTGCATCGTTTACATCACCACTGAAAGAAACCGAAGTCTCCGACTGGCTGACCTCAAAGATGCCATCGTGCAGTGTGCTGTCCCAGAAAGCCTGGAAGGTAGAAAAATTACTCTGCTTAAGGAACATGGCCTGTTGCCAGTGCGCCTTGAGATATTCAAAACAAGGCTGGTCGGAATTGACGTCCAGCGCTTCTGAAGCTGCCCAACGAAGGAGGCTCTCTTCAGCCTGCCGTGTATTGAAAAGCGGCGCAATGACCGGTTGAATCAGGCTGTAATGCCCGCGCTTGGCCTCTGCATCCCCCCAGCTCTCCAGGAAGTGGTGATTCGGCGTGGCGTAGTCGCAGGCTAACAAACTTTCGTTAGGCACGCCGGAGAAGGATACTTTCAGAGCCACCCGCTTCATGCCGGCGACAAATTTGGCAGCATCCGGAAGGTCAAATGCAGGGTTGGCGCCATCCATGATGAACAGCGCATCTACTTTACCGGCATTCATGTCTGCCACTAAGCTCCGCACAGCTTTATCGTTACCCTGGCGTTGCAGAGATGCCTCGCTGAAGGTGATGGTAGCCCCGTAATTGCCCAGCATGTCGTTGATGGCATTGACGAGTACCTGTTCAGCAGTATTATTAGAACCGCTCACCACTAAGCCGGCGCCTTTGGCTTCAGCGAGTTCTTTGGCGAGCCCTTTGATTTTAGCATGACGGGTGGCATCTAATGCCGGTCCGTTTACTGTGGCTCGGCCCATGATGGAGGCGAGTGCGTTGTACAGCGCCACTATGGCCGCACCTTGCTCGGAAGGCTTTACGAGGATGCGATTATCCGCATTGGACCCTGTAAGGCTCATGTGGCTTTCCACCTGAATATGGCGCGACATAGTAGGCTTCATCGGGTTCACCTTGCGGTTTTGGGCGTATTGTGCCGCATACTCCACCGGAGAAATCCAGGAGCCGAGGAAATCCGCTTCGAAACCCGCAATGACCTGAGCCTTATCGAAATGATAATTCGGAATTACTGCCTGTCCGAAGCATTTTTCATTGGCCTGCAGTATGGCGGAAGACGACACCGGGTCGTACATCACCACTTCGGCATTAGGGAATTTCGCTTTGAAATCAGCCAATGCTTTTTTGGTCGTCGGGCTGAGGATAGTATTGGCTACAATTCGAATGCGGGAATCGGGCTTGAGTTTGCCCATAATTTCCTGGTCAATCTCCGTCCAGGAAGGTCCACTTTCTGATTTGCCGGGCATCTGGATGGCGCCATCTTTAATGCGGTAAGGCCCCTGGATGCGGCTGGTGTCATACAAGCTCAATACAGAAGCCTGAACGCGTGCGCTTGTACCGCCTTTAGTTACCTTGGAAAGCGAATTGCCCTCAATTTTGATGGGACGACCTTCACGGGTTTTCACCAAAATGGCACAATAATCACCGCCTTGTGCATAGGAGGAGGCGTAGTAAGTGGCCACCCCGGGCACAATTTCATCAGGCTTGACGACATAGGGGATGGCGCGGCGCACCGGAATGTCACAACTTGCCGCTACGGTAGCAGCACCCAGGCCGAACCCGAGATACTTGAGAAAGTCGCGACGATTCGTTTGCAGTGCAGGTGCGTTTTCCTGAGCCAATTGCTCCACAATGGGCATTTCGCTGAACTCCTGGCTGACGAGCGACCGATAGGCTTCGTCTTGCGTAAGTTGTTCAACGCCAATCCATACCTCTTGCTGTTGTTGCTTCATTGTATGACGATATTCTTGGATGCTAAATATGGTTTTAATGGTACTCCGGAGATTAGTAGTGACACTTTTGACATTCAAGGCCACCTATTTCTTCCACCGTTACGGCTTTGCGCTCGCCCTTTTTGATTTGCTCGTGGTAGCGGGCATAGGACTTATAGTACTCGTTATCGGCAAACTTAACTTCTGTCTGGCGGTGGCAGTTTATACACCAACCCATTGACAGTGGAGAGTGCTGGTACACCAATTCCATCTCTTCCACCGGTCCGTGACAGGTTTGGCACTCGACCTTACCTACTGAAACGTGCTGCGCATGGTTAAAATAGGCATGGTCAGGGAGATTGTGAATGCGCACCCACTCGATTGGACCCTGAATTTTCTTTTTGTTTTCATTGGTCAGCGAGGTTTTAATCGCTTTCCACTGCTCATTGACGGTTTTTTCCAGTTTATCCATTTTGGGGTCTTTGTCCACCATTTCGCGGGCATAAGTATCTGCAATCCACTTGCGGTAGATTTTTTCAATGTCTGCCTCGCTCATGTTATCGTAGTCCTGGATGTAAGCGTTATTGGACGGATCCCAGCCGATGGAGGCATAAATCTTAGTAATTTCTGCGGTGCCATACTGCGAGCCCACCTTGATGGCCGCGTGGCAGTTCATACATGTATTGGCCGCCGGGATAACCGACTGCTTGGAGCGGCGGGCGCCGTCATGGCAATACTGACAATCAATTTTATGAAGGCCGGCGTGGGTGGCGTGGGAGAATTTGATGGGCTGTTCAGGAGCATAGTTCTGCTGGCGCCCGAGAGATACGGCATTATTCACCGTAGTATATCCACCCAGT
>CAYTNI010000012.1:0-21783 GCA_964439115.1 uncultured Saprospiraceae bacterium | reverse complement strand
TAGAATTTTTTTAATTAAAGAAGCTTCAGATCTCCTTTCCACAAGGTCTTCGGTCAACGGATTTTCATCCTCATCCTGGATGAGGTATCTGCCCTCGGATAATTTTCCAAAAACGTAGTACAAACCGGGTACAATGAGGACTCCGAAAACTGTTCCAATCAGCATACCGCCAAGTGCGGAAGCCCCAATGGTTCTGTTGCCGACAGCGCCAGGCCCGGTAGCAATAACCAATGGAATCAGGCCGGCGATAAATGCAAACGAAGTCATGAGTATAGGTCGGAAACGGACCTTTGATCCTTCAACGGCGGCTTCGAGTACCGTGGCGCCCTGGCGGTGTTTTTGGGCGGCAAATTCAACGATGAGTACGGCGTTTTTGCCCAACAGACCTACCAGCATGATTAAGGCAATCTGTGCATAGATATCATTGGATAACCCCATTATTTTAAGGAAAAGGAAAGAGCCAAAAACTCCTGCCAGCAGAGAAAAAATGACTGTCAGAGGAATGATGAAACTCTCGTACTGGGAAGCAAGTACAAGATATACAAAAACCAGCACCACAATGAAAATATAGACGGCTTCATTCCCTCGGTTGGCCTCATCATAGGAGAGGCCTTCCCAGGCAATATCGTAGCCTTGTGGCAAAGATTGTGCTGCCACTTCGCGGATAGCCTCGATGGCATCCCCGGTGGTAAAGCCTTGTGCCGGCTTTCCTCTGATAGATGAAGATGTGTAGAGGTTAAACCTGGTAATTTCATTAGGTCCCTGGGTTTTTTTCATGGTCATGAAAGCGGAATAGGGAACCATTTCACCATGGTCATTCTGAATAAAAAGATTCATTAAATCCGAGGGAAGCCTCCTGTATTCCGGAGCCGCCTGGGTGTAAACCTTAAAAAAGGTGTTAAACCGCACAAAACCTTGTTCGTAGGTACTTCCTATAAGGATGTCAAGGTTTTCCATAGCTTTACCGATAGACACCCCTTTTTGCATGGCCAATTGATTGTCAATGACCAGTTCGTATTGCGGATAGTTTGCTGCATAAAAGGTGAACAGACCGGAAAGTTCTTTGCGCTTGTTCAAGGCGCTCATGAATTCCATATTGATTTTATCAAACTCCTGATAATCAATTGTGCTGCTTTTATCCAGAAGCCTGAGTGAAAACCCGTCAGATGATCCGTATCCCGGTACGGCAGGAGGCTCGAAGTATTCTATGACGGCGCCCAAATCCCGGGTCTTTACCTCCAGCTCTTCAATGATTTCATGTACGTTTTGCTTCCGCTTTGACCAGTCCTTCAGATTAATGATACAGGTGCCCGCATTGGAGCCGCGGCCTTCAGTGAGAATTTCGTAACCGGCCAATGAAGATACGGATTGGATACCGTCAACCTCCTCTGCGATGGCCTGCAGTTGCTGGGAGACCTCATTGGTTCTTTCCAGTGTGCTGCCGGGAGGGGTCTGAATGATCGCATAAATCATTCCCTGGTCTTCATTGGGGATAAAACCTGCCGGCAGGGTTTTATTGACCGAAAAGATACCAAATCCAAACAGCGCCAGCAATCCGAAAGTAATTATTCTTCGGTTTACAATTCGGGTGAGCAGGTTGGTATAATGCCCGGTAATTCTTTTGAAAATGTTATTGAACCAATCAATAAACATATTGACGGGTGTTTTTCGCCTTGGTTTTCCATGGTTGTTTTTGAGAATCATGGCACACAGTACCGGGGTGAGCGTTAGAGCTACTACGCCGGAGAGCACGATAGAACTGGCCATGGTAATCGAGAATTGCCGGTAAAAAACGCCTATCGGTCCGGTCATGAAGGCGATAGGGACAAAAACGGCTGTCATGATCAATGTGATGGCAATGATGGCACCGCTGATTTCTCCAAGTACTTTCTTTACGGCTTTGAAGGGGGTCAGAAGCTCTTCTTCCATTTTTGCATGTACGGCTTCCACGACTACGATAGCGTTATCCACCACAATGCCAATGGCCAGTACCAGGGCAAACAGGGTGATTAAATTGATGGAAAGGCCAAACATTTGCATAAAAACAAATGCACCAATCAGGGAAACAGGCACGGCAAGTATAGGAATAAGCGTCGAACGCCAATCGCCAAGAAAAAGGAATACGACGAGAGCCACCAGAAGGAAAGCTTCTACAAGGGTATGCAGTACCTTGTCAATGGAGGCATTTACAAATGTTGAAACATCGTAATTGATTTCATAACTCATGCCCGGCGGAAAGTCCTTCTCCAATTCCTTCAGTTTTTCCTTGACGCCATCAATTACTTTACTGGCGTTGGTCCCAAAATTTTGCTTAAGTACAAGAGATGCAGCCGGGTATCCATCTTTATTCGAATAAATATCGAAGAATTCACTGCCCAGTTCCACCTCTGCCACGTCTTTTAATTTAAGGATTTCTCCTTCCGCATTGGCTCTTACAATAATATTTTCATATTCCTCCGGCCTGTTAAATCGTCCTTTGTAAGTGAGTACATATTCCAATGACTGCGCAGTTTTTCCGGAGGCTTGACCAATCCTCCCCGGTCGCCCGATTACACTTTGCTCCTCCATGGCAGTCATGACCTCTGTCGTTGAAAGGTTGTATGCGCGCATTCTGTCAGGATTGAGCCAGACCCGCATGGCGAACTGGCGGCTGCCAAGGATTTGCGCACGCCCCATGCCGCTGATTCTTTGCAGTTCAGGAAGGATATGTACATTGGCATAGTTGTACAAAAACTTCTCGTCTGCATTTTTATCGCTGCTGAACAGGTTCACATACATCAACATATTGGGCTGGATGGGCGTAATGATGATACCTTCTCTTTGAACCAATGGCGGGAGGTTGTTCATGATGGCATCTACGCGCGTTTTAACATTGACCACGGCAGCATTGGCATCGGTGCCAGGTTCAAAGACAATTTGTACAGTAGCCTCCCCTGCGCTTGTGGCATCGGAAATGATGTACTGCATGCCTTGCACGCCGTTGATAGCGCGTTCCAGCGGTATCAGGGTGGACTCAACCAGTACCTGCGCACTGGAGCCTGGGTAGGCGATGAAGATATTCACCCTGGGAGGGGCAATATCCGGGAATTGTGAGATTGGCCTGGTGGCAATTGCCAATATTCCGAGGAAAATGATTGCCAGGGAAATAGAAATAGCAAGGACAGGCCTTTGAATGAATTTTTCAAACATCGTTTTGATTTTTTAGGGTGTTCTCTTACTCCGCATGAAGCTCCGTGAATTCTTTCCACAATTGGGTTTGCTCGTGGAATTCAAATTCAATCTTTTGCCCGTTCTTTACTTTTCGTAAGCCTTCAAATATTATCCTGTCCTTTTCATTCAATCCTGAAATCACCTGGTAGATGTGTGGAATTTCAGAGCCTGTGGTAATCTCTCTCGAACTAACGGTTCCGTTTTCATCAACTACGAAGACATATTTTTTATCCAGAATTTCAAAAGTTGATTTTTGAGGGATTAAAATGGCGTTTTTAAGATCTACAGGCACGAACACATTTCCTGTCTCTCCATTCCTCAACAAGCCTTTGGGGTTTTTGAAGGTAGCTCTGAAGGCAATGTTGCCGGTTTCGTTGTTGAAATCCGCTTCGATGGTTTCTACCACTCCGTCATTTTCAAATAGCTCATTGTTGGCCAGCTTTAGTTTGACTCGAAGGAACCCTTCTTTTTTTGCCCTAGTTGCGTATTCCAGATATTCTGCCTCCTGAACATTGAAGTACACCCACATCTGGCTATTGTCAGAAAGGGTCGTCAATAATTCCCCTTCATCCACCAGACTTCCCAGCCTTACCTCATGAAAACGACCTATTATGCCGTCAAAAGGTGCTTTTATATCTGTGAAACCGAGGTGAGCCTGGGCTAAAGCAAGTTCTGCTTTTGCTTTTTCCAGTTTTGCCCTTGCCAGTGCAAGCTCATTTTTGGAAACTATATTACTGTCGGCAAGGCTTTTGGTGTTGAGAAACTCCGTTTCTGCGAAACTGACTTCAGCCTTGGCTTTCAACACTTCAGCCTCGTTTATCGTAGGCATGATTTTAAACAGAAGCTGCCCTTTTTTTACAAATTGCCCTTCGTCCACATAGATATTTTGTAAATAGCCTTTCTCCATCGTCCGTAGTTCTATGTGCTGAATGGAGCGGATCTGAGAAACATATTCGCGATAAATCAGCGTATCCATTTTTACAGGACTCGTTACTTTGAAACGTGTCTCTTCGTGTTGCTCATGTGTTGGATGGGTACAACTGACAAATAAGGATAAATTCAAAAAAACAATAGGAAGGATGCCTAAATGTCTCATTTAGATATTGATTTTACAAACTTGAAAAAAGAATTAGCACCTTTTTCCCGTAAGGGAGAAAAGTGCATTGCGCTGAAATCCCATTAGCTGAATAGCCTGGGCATGTTTAAGAAATCAGGGTAAGTAGCTCTTCCAGGAGTGATAGAGAATATAGAGCGAAACCTTTTGCCGCTTTTGAATCGAAGAAATAAAATGAAAAATAGAGGTTTCGCTGTGGAGCAGGTTCAGATCTTCAGCAATTTCAGCTTTTGATGCCTGAGCTGCAACTTCGTTTTCGACCTTGTCTTTTTGCTGGTTTTTGTTTTTTTCCTGGTTTTCTGGTTCCGGGGCACTTGGAAGTTCAAACGGGCTGTGAATGGTGTTATCCCAGTTTGAATAAAAAAGCAGATTAAGATTTTGATTGGAATGGATACCTTGATCTACTGGTTGTAAAGACGGGGTCTGTGGCAATCCGAAGATCAAAAAGCCAAACAGAAAAATCAAAAGATATCCCTTAAGGAGTAGGATGGAGCGACTAAAAATAATTTTCTCCATATAATGACAGAGACTTCCTCTTTAAAACACAAATCTACTAACTTTTAAAGTACCATGTTTAAAAGTTGCGTACAATATTTGAATTACCCATAGGTGCGAACTCATTTCTGGCAATATTTCAAATAGCCCTTTCTTTGGCAATACAGGAGAATAAACAATTTAAAATATTGACTGTCAGATTTAAAAAACTATAGCATCATCGTTTCAAACGAAATGATGCGCACCGGTTCCCCCCACATGTAAATATCGAAGGTGTCCTCGGCTTCTTCAGCTTCCACACGAACCATTTGATTGGGGTATTTAAGCTGTTCGGGCATGTTCACCGGTCGCCACTCGCGGCCCTGTTGGTCAATAATGCCCCAGGCGCCGGGGCCAATGGGCACCTGAACTACCTTGCCCTCTATTCGATTTCTTTTCATTACATTAGTTTTTAAATGATTTTCGTGCCGGGTAGGCGCGCGGCAAGTCGGTCGGCCAATTGCTCAATCATTTGGGACTGCCAGTTGAGGGTTTGCTTCATGTCCTGAAGCTCTTCCCCGAAGGATGGCCGGCGACTCGAAGGATGCGGCAAAAAGGTACTGATGCGCTGCTGAACTTTCCAGATCTCCAGCAACTCCGGCAAATCTGCTGAAAAGGGATCGTAAATGGTGTTGTCTGACCACAATTCCACGCATTGTTTATCCCTTAGTTTGTTGACCAGCCGGCGCACAAGTACGCCAGCCGGCGATATCACTACATATACGTAATGATCATTAAGACTGCTTTCCCAGTCGGCTGGATGCACAAAAGAGGCGAGCACCTTATCTCCTTCCAGGATGGTCGGTTCCATATTGTCTCCCTGCATGTCAAAAACCCGAAGATGTAGATGCTGAAGGCGGCGGTCGGGCATAGTGATGGTGGGCAAGGTGCTCAGGAATTCCGGATTACCGGGGTGTTGCACATAGTCTGCCTGCGCAGAAAGTGGCACATAGGGAATCGGCGGATACCCCTGGCCTTCTGTATCCGCTAAAACGGCGAGTGTGCGCACGGCAAATGGCCCGGACTCATTCAGGAACATCGGCTCTTCACCCAGGAGAAGGTAGTTCGGACTGAATTGAAATCGCTCTACGGCCTTGAGTAATAAATCTACAGTGACCTCCCGCCGGCCATGAACAATTTCAGAAAAACCCTGCGGCAGGTATTCCAGTGATGCGGCAAACTGTCGCCCCGAGCGGATGCGGTTGCTCCGCCTCAGGTGCTGATAGCATTCCAGAAATCTTTGCGTTACGCTATTCATCGGATTCAGAATACTTGGCACAAGGCTTATTCGACAAAAATAGCATATTGAATGGCTTTTGGATAACAGGCCAAAAAATATTTTATTTTTGACCCGTCAAAAGACTGTTTTGACTTACTCCGCTCGCTATGCATTTCAACTCCCACAACGCTGTCCGACTCCCTGTTTTGCTGGCCGTTTTAGCAACGGCCCTTTGGTGTTTTGTATTTGCAAAAGCGCAACTTACCAGCATCACCCACGACGAGGCTTCCACTTATTTCCATCATAAAGATTCAGATTTTTTTACGTGCCTCTATTCGCCGGATTGCTGGAAAAGCGCCAATAATCATCTTTTGAATACACTTTTCTGGCAACAGACTATCCGCTGGCTGGGCCCTGACGAGATGGGGATGCGTTTGCCCAATGTGCTGGCCTACCTCTTGTATCTGGTCTCCAGTATTTTTCTGGTATTGCGCCTGACATCCCGTGTATTGCCTGGAGTAGCTGCATTTGCCCTTTTAAATTTCAATCCTTTTTTGCTGGATTTCTTTTCTCTGGCGCGGGGTTACGGGCTTTGCGCGGCTTTCGTGCTTGGTGCGTTGGCGTTATGGTATCGGTTTTGGGAAGAGAAGCAGTTGTGGCTCCTGGTTGGAGTATTGGCTGCGCTCTGCGCTGCCGTTTTGTCCAATTTTGTGGCATTGAATGTTTTTGTATCCATTGCGGGAGCAACCGCGGTTCTCGTCTGGCGGGAGGTTCCTTCTTTCCGCTGGCGCGTCTGGTGGGTGATTGGAGCTGCAGGTGTCCTGTTGGGGTTGATACTTCACCGACCAGTCCTGTTTTTGCGCAAGGGCGGGGAGTTTCAGTATGGCAGCGGCAGTTTTACGGAGTCGCTGGAATCTTTGATAAAAAATCCGCTCTATGGTAATGCCTATCTGGGCGACTCTACCTCAGTGGTGGTTTCCATGCTTGCCCTGGCGGTATTCGTCGCAGTATCTGTCATGGCTTTCAGGCGTTGGCGAAAGGGCATGGGGGGGGCGAACTATTTCCTTGCTGCCGTTTGCCTGGCCTTGGGGTTAAGCATGGTGGTCATGGTAGCCCAACATTATCTACTCGGCTCGGTATATCTCGTAAATCGGACAATTACGCCCCTAATGCCTTTACTGAGTACTATTTTTGCTGTTGGTCTGCTCCTGTCGGGCCGATATCGCGCGGTGACCATTGCTTCGGCGATTGCAGTTTTCCTGCTGAGCTGGAACCTGGTTCGCGCCGGGAATATTCGGTACTTCCGTGAATGGTGGTATGATGAAAATACCAAATCGGTGATGCTTTACCTCAACGACATGGGACAGGCACGTCAGGCACCCGTCACGATGGGCGTAAGCTGGTTGTTTTTTCCCGCCGGGGAATTTTACCGCACTACCTTGCCATTGCCCTTTGTGGCACCCCTGGAAAACCGGTCGGATATCAACCCGGATGCCGGTGTTGATTATTATTATTTGGAAGAAAGTCAGAAAGGCTTGCTCGGCAACACCTATATCCAGGAAAAATATTATGAATGGGGGCGGGTATTAATGCGAAAGCAAAGCGATACCGCGGTAGTTGCCCCACAATAATTTATCTTTGCTTCAAATAGATTATTTATGCGCCTTGTTTCAGTATTCACCACCATTTTGTTTTCCCTGGCAACAGTAGGCGCTTTAATTGCACAGGGCTATCCTGTACCCTCAGCCGAACAGGGTATAGCAAGCTTCTATGCCGATTACCTGCATGGCCAACCCACCGCATCCGGTGAGATGTACAGGCGGGAACTCATGACCTGTGCACACATGACCCATCCTGTAGGTACACTGCTGAGTGTTACCAGGGTTGATAATGGACGTCGGGTACTTGTCAGGGTCAATGATCGCGGTGCATTCCAGCACGGGGTCATCATAGATTTGTCGGGTGCGGCAGCCCTGGCACTAGACATGGTAAAGCCTGGAAAGGTATGGGTTGTAGTGGAAAAGGTTGGATACGCAGAAGCAATGCCTGTCCCTGCTGACATGCCTGCATCCTACGGCCAGGAGAATCCATTTACAGCCAGAGGCGCCTCCGGAAGCCCGGCTGCAGCCACCTACTCAGGCCCGTTGCCTTTTGCAGGCCAGAGCGGTTTTGGCATACAACTGGGCGCTTACGGGGTGTTTGAAAATGCGGTTCGTGCTCACCAACACCTGAAAAACCTAGGCCTGCAACAGGTTTGGATTCAGCAAACTAGCACCCCGGAGGGATTGCCGCTGTATCGTATTCTGCTTAGCAGTTTTCTTACCAGGGGTGATGCGGAAAATTATCTGGAACGTTACTTAAAGGCCATTCACCTGATAGATGGCCTTGTTATTTCCATACGCTAAAAAATTTTCGTTTATGACCAAGTATATCAGTTTGTGCCGCCGTTTGTTTTTCGTAGCTGCTACTTTATCCTGGTGGTTTTTTAATGCCTGTACTCCCGGCAATACCCCTGAGGGTGCTAACGCTCCGTTAGTCTCTGGTACGCAGCAAGGTGCGGCGCCATCTGCCAAAGATTTGAGCAAATACGAGATTGCGGAGATGCCGGGCACCAATTTACGCCGTGCAGTTTTGAGAAACGATGCCGGCAAGGTCATCGAACAGGGCTTCGTAGATGAAAACGGCCTTCAAACTGGAGAATGGCTGGCCTTTTATGCTCAAAACAGTCTTCCCTACAAACTAATCACCTATAAGGCTGGCATTCAAAACGGATTATACATCTTTTTTAATGAAATTGGCCAGGTTACACTCTTGGCAACTTACAAGGACAACAAGCTCGACGGATACTGGGTCAAGTATCGGTTCGGTCGTCCGGAAGAGGAGGCTGAGTACAAAGACGGTAAAATGCATGGCGTACACCGCCAGTATTTCGTGCGAGAAGGCTGGCTGCAGTTTACCACGGAATACAAGGACGGCGTCAAGGACGGCATGTACCGGGCTTATAACAAAGACGGCCAGGTGACGCTGGAGTACGAATTCCGCAACGGACAGCAGGTCGGTGGGGGGATGAAGTAAGCATTGGGCAATTACCGCACTATGGTAGCAAATCCCTTTATCTCAAAAGGTTCTCCCCGAGGGCCGCTAAACCTCACATAGACGACGTACACGCCGAGCGGGGCATCCTTTCCGGAATTATGAATTCTGCCATTCCATCCTTCATCGGGATTGGTGGTTTCAAAAATCATCTCTCCCCATCGGTTCCAGATGCTCATTTGGAAGTTTTGTGCACCATCCATGATGCCGATGCCCTTATATATATCGTTTAGCCCATCACCATTGGGGCTGAAGGCATTGGGAAGGTGGAAGCGCACCTCGGGACGCACATCAATGTTGGCGGTTGCTGTGTCGCGACAACCGCTAGGATGCGTCACAATCTGATACACTACAAAGACGCCGGTATCCCGAAAGGCATGTACGGGATTGGAAAGAATAGAAGTGGAGCCATCTCCAAAATCCCAAAGCCAACGGTCGGCGCCCTGTGACTGGTCAGAAAAGGTGACGCTGTTGCTAATGCTGGTGGGATCATCCGGAGTGAAGGTGAAACCGGCTTCAGGTGCCGGCAGAATGCGTATGAGGTCGATGAAGGTGGTATCCGTTTCACATCCGATGGGAGAAGTAATTTCTACAGAAACGGTATAAACGCCGGTTTGGGAGTAGGTATGCGTAGGACTGATGTCCGTACCCGTTCCACCATCTCCAAAATCCCAACGGATATCATAAGTGTCATCAATCGGGAAAGACAGGTTGTCAAAAAAGATATCAGCAGGCAGACAACCAACGAAACTGCTGGGCGCAATGACGATGAGCGCCGGTACCGGGAAATAATTGACCTGCCGGGTAATGGTATCGCGGCAGTTGTTGATATCGGTGGCAACCAGCGTGACCGGAATGTCTCCGGGTTCCCGATAGGTGTGTGCAGGGTTTCGCGCTGTGCTTTGGCCATTGTCTCCAAAATTCCAATTCCAGGCGGAGAGGACACCACTTCCCGAGATCGACAAATCTGTAAATTGTACCGGCCCGGCTACACAGGTATCGTAAGCAAAGGAAAAGTCAGCCTCTATCGCAGGGAAAATATTCACAAAAATAGTGGCCGTATCGCCACAATTGGTTCCCGGGTTGAGCATAAGAAAGCCCCGATAGTTACCTGGTCCGGGAAAATCAATCGTTGGCTCCCAGGAATTAGAGGTCACTGTATCTCCGTTGATAGGGAACTTCCATATGAAATCATTGACGAACGACCGTTGGAAACTGGTATTGGCAAATGTCAGTGAGGTGTCTCCACAGGAGTTGATAAAGAATGACTGGCCATTGGATATGGAATCCGCATCAATCTGGGCGACCACCGTCGGGTCACATCGCGCCACATTAAATTGAAAGTCGCGAAATAACGTGCTCAGCAGTACACCGTTTCTGTATTCCTCTACACATACACCTACCACGAACTGGCCTAAGTTGACAGGGGTGCCGGTGATGAGGCCGGTACTTGGATTAATGGTCACCACCGGGTCGCCGCCCATAGGGGTCTGGAAGGTATAGTTGGGTGCCAGAAAGGTTACCTGGTTGTAAGGAGGAGGACAGCCCGGCGTAGGATAAGCACCGGCACAGGTGAGGTAGTTGGCCTGGTCAAGTAGGTTACCCCCGCCGACAAGCGGAGAACAAAACCTATATACCAATTGATCTCCGTCCGCATCAGTAGCGCCATGGTCATAAGCAAGTGGTTGCCCGGCACAAATGACAGTCGGAGGGAATGTATCAAAGGTAGGACTGTTGTTACAAACCTGTTGTGCAGCAGGCGTTATTTCAATGGTGTAAGTGGCTCCAACATCATCCGGATTGAGAATATTATTAATGGTGACATTGCGGCAGCAGCGCTGATAGGTGATATGATAACTATGCGTGGTGGAAATAGGCAATTGCATGGTGAAGCGATAGGTAGCTTCCTGCACACACACATTCGGCGGAATCAGACACGGGTAGGAGGGGGCGGCCACGGTACCTCTTGTGGTGATGGGAATGGCCACTTCGCGAAAAGGTGCATTTTGGGATTGTCCGCTGCAGTCGGTACCAATACAGCGATAAACCCCTATTTGAGCGAGCGGGTCAAAGTCAGCGCAGCCCGTGCAGTTACAGTCTCTGTACATTTTCAGGGTAAACTCATAGGAGCCCGGGCTGAGGCAGCGGTACGTCATTGCCCCTCCAATGATGTGTCTGCCGTATGCGGTCAATGAGGTAATACTCCACAGCACCAGGATAATTCCCAAATATTTGAATCCGGACATGGCTCGATGATCAAGTTTAATAGGTAGAAAACGAAAAAACCCGTAATCTGTTATATTTAGATTTAGAAACAGGCTCAAGAAAATCAAAATTGCAGTAATAAAAGCATGGTTTCATGCGTTTTGTCAGATTAAAAACGGCTTTCAGTGGGAATTTAACCCTAAATGAAAGTCAAACGACAAAAACGGCTGCTTGTTCATGATTACATCTACCCATCCATCACCTGCTATGTATTTGGAATCAGATTTGGAAGCTGCCCTTTTTGGTCTGCAGGAGGGAGGAATAATTTTATTCCCCACAGACACGCTATGGAGTATAGGTTGTGATGCTGTCAATACAGAGGCAGTTCAGCGCATGTTGAGTTTAGCAAAAAGTACAGATGGTGGGCAGGCCGAAATCCTGGTGCATTCACTGTCGGCACTAAAGGAATTGATTCCACATCTTCATCCCCGACTGGAAACGCTTTTGCATTTTCACCAGCGCCCTCTTGCTGTACTGGTAAAAGGCACGGGTTGTCTTCCCGATGAATTGCTCAGGCCTGGCGGAGAGGTGGCTGTACGCATTGTACAGGATGCGTTTTCAAGCGAATTGATTAAGGCATTTGGGCGTCCTGTGTTCTCACAGTTCGCCGCAGTGGAGGGCGCTCTTCCACCGGCTTCCTTCGGGAGTATCAGTTCTGACATCATACAGGGTTGCCGTCATGTGGTGCGCCATCGGCAAGCCGAAAGGATTGCCGGCGAGCCTGCTGTTATGGTGCGATTCTGTGAGCACAGCGACGAGTTGGAATTTCTGCGGGAGTAGGCAATCACCCTGGGTCCACATCTACGACAACTCTTACCCCACTCAGCCCTTCCTGGGATTGCATCACCACCGTGGCATCCTCAATGCCTCTGCGTGCCTGATCCATCATCCGTACGTCGCGGCTTGTCTTCACCATATAATCCAGAAGATACAGGCCTCGCACTCTTGAAACATATGGAACTGCCGGGCCGACGAAGTATCCGTCGAGGCTGGACTTTAGTGCTTTGGTGAAGGTCGTCGAGGCCTTGTTGAGTACTTCCGGCGTCTTGTGTTTAAGGGTCACGCGGATGATGCGGGTAAATGGCGGGTATTGGAAGGACTTTCGCTCTTCAATTTCCCGTTGATAAAAACCTTTAAAATCGTGCCGAATAACGTCCTGCAAGGTTGGGTTTCCGGTGTTTAATGCCTGGATGAGTACTTTGCCCCGGCGGTATTTTCGCCCAGCACGCCCCGATACCTGTACCATGAGTTGGAATGCCCGTTCTGCTGCCCGGAATTCCGGGAATTGAAGCAGTTGGTCTGCGCTGAGGATGCCTACAATGCCCACATTTTCAAAATCAAGTCCTTTGGTCACCATTTGGGTACCTACCAGGATATCAAAGCGACGTTCCTCAAAGTCCTGAATAATGGTAGCATGCGCATTTCGACTTCTGGCTGTATCCAGATCGAGGCGTCCGATTCTGGCCTCCGGAAGGTATATTTTGAGCTCGTCCTCAATTTTTTCGGTGCCGAAGCCGGTGAGTGTGAGCTGCCGATTGCCGCACGCCGGGCACTCAACCGGCAGTTTGGAATGATAGCCACAGTAATGACATTTCAGGAGGTTGCTGTACTTGTGGTAGGTCATGCTGACATCGCAGTGGATACACTCTGCGTGCCAGCCGCAGGAGAAGCAGCGGTAAGAGGGGGAGTAGCCTCGTCGGTTTTGAAACAGGATGGCCTGTTCACCGCGCTCGATGGCCATTTTTAACTCATCGAGCAACGCCGAGGTAAAATGAGACTGCATGGTGCGTTTTTTGGCTTCCTGGCGGGCATCCAACAACACAATTTCCGGCATCTGTATGCCGCCAAACCTTTCGGGAAGTTCTACTAAGCCATACTTGCCTTGTTGAGCATTGAAATACGTCTCCACAGCGGGCGTTGCCGTACCAAGTAAAACTTTGGCCCCATACAACTGCGCGAGGTAGATGGCGGTATCCCGACCCTGGTAGCGAGGTGCGGGATCGTTCTGCTTGAAGGAAGGATCGTGCTCTTCGTCCACAATGATGAGCTGGAGGTTCTGAAAGGGCAGGAATAGCGCAGAGCGTGCACCCATGGCCACCGGCCGGCCGGAGCGGATGGCATGCCAGAGTTCTACGCGTTCATTGTTGTTGAGTCTGGAGTGGTACACCAGCAGATCATCTCCCAGAAACCTTTGCAGACGCGCGGTGAGCTGAGTGGTCAGGGCAATTTCAGGAAGCAGGTAGAGGGCCTGTCCGCCTCTTGCAATTACCTCGCGAATCAACTCGAGATAAAGCCGGGTCTTCCCTGAACCCGTTACTCCGTGCAACAACACCGTTTGCCTGGATTGGAACGCTTCTTTTACTTGAAGCAGCGCTGTTTTTTGCCCCTCGGAGAGTTGTTCAGCATCCACGGTTTCTTCCTCGTAGCTGCCGAGGCGACTGACCTCCCTGTCGTATAGGGTGAAAATACCTTTTTGTGCTACCGCATTGATGAGGGATGTTTCTGCATGGATGAGCTCACAAATATCTTGTCGGCGTATAAAGTTTTGTTTTTTAGATAGTTGTATAAAAGCCATTAAAGCCTCTACCTGTCGTGGTGCCCGTCCGAGACGTTCAAATGCCTCCTGCAGCAGCGCCGGGTCAGAAGCGTAAGGTTCTGACAGTTTGACACATACAATGGTTTTGGGCTGGTATTTTTCGAGAAGGTCTTCCTGAAGGGTAATAATTTTTTGTTCCAAAAGACTTTTGACGACCGGGAAGACATTTTTGCGTTCCAGAATGTCGCGTGCATCGTCAATGGTAATGGTCTGTTGGATGCTGAGCGCTTCCGCAATCAGATATTCGCTGTCTGTCAGGCCAACCAGATTGCCTTCATAGCTGGGATCCAGCGCAAGTCGCATTTCGCCGCTGAGCTTAAAATGGGAAGGTAATGCGGCATGCATCACTTCCCCGAGGGTACAACAATAGTAGGTGGCCATCCATTGCCAGAGCCTGACCTGTTCAGGGCGTACCAAGGGAGCGTCATCCAGTACATCGAGTATGGGCTTGGGGTCGTACGAAGGCGGCTTTTGCCGGTGTACTTCAATGACAAGTGCGGCATAGAGTTTACCGGACTGACCTGCGGCGCCTGTTTTGCCAAACTGTACCTCCACCCGTACCCCGAATTGTACGCGATCCAGGAAATCTTCCGGAACATAGTAAGTAAAAGGACGCGGAGCCGCCAGTGGAAGGATGACCGTGGCAAAAGTCCGGGTAGGAAATTCGGGATGGGATGAAGCAGGTGATGGCATATTTTTGCATAGAGGTTGCCTTGTCAGGGCAGAAAACCGGAAGGTCAAAGATAGATATTTCCCGGGAAACCTTTCCCGGCTTAACTACCCTGAATCATTAAATCAATGAACCAGCTGCCAGGATACTGCTTAATTTTGCCCGACGGAATTCCCAATCGATTACCGGGAACCCGTCAACAAAATCACATTATTTATGCTTCGACCCGCCTTTTTTCTTTTTTTCTTATTTCCAATCCTTGGATTTGGTCAGATCCCTGTGCAATCCGTACGGGGCCGTATTACCGATGCCGATACCGGCCGCCCACTGACCGGCGTGACCGTGGCATTCCGTCCAGGAAACCTGGGCTGCGTAACGGATATAATGGGTAATTTCCATCTGGCGCAGGTGCCGGTGGGTCGTTACGATGTGGAGGTTCGCCATGTGGGATATGAACCAATCTACGCTCCGGAAGTACTGGTGGAATCAGGGAAGGAATATTTCCTGGATTTTCAACTCTACGCCCGCAGTGCCGCTATGGAGGAGGTGGTGGTGAGGGCTTCGCGAAGTGATTTGCGTGTAATAGCGCCCACCAGTGTGGCCACATTAACCAACGAAGAGACCCGACGCTTCCCCGCGGCATTTTACGACCCTGCCCGCGTAGCGCTCTCCATGGCCGGTACCACTGTGGCCAACGATCAGGCCAATGGACTTTCCATACGCGGCAATTCTCCCAATGGCATGGTTTGGCGGCTGGAAGGGGTGGATATTGTCAATCCGAATCATACGCCCAATGCCGGTACCTTCAGTGACCGGGTCAGTACTTTCGGCGGTGGAGTAAATATGCTGAGCGCACAATTGCTGTCTGCAACCCATTTTTTGAGTGGGGCATTCCCGGCTGAGTATGGCAATGCGCTTTCCGGGGTGATGGATATGCGCCTGAGACCGGGAAATAACCGCGATAAGGAGTTTACCGCCCAGGCGGGTCTTATAGGTCTTGACGTGGCCGCCGAGGGGCCGTTTTCTGGCAATACTGCATCTTCTTACCTCATTAATTATCGCTACTCGACGATTGGGCTACTTTCTGCGCTGGGCGTTCCCCTTGGGGATGAGGATATTCGTTTTCAGGATTTGTCGTTCAACCTGGTCTTTCCAGGGCGTCAGGGTTCCGGATGGACAGTGTTCGGTTTGGCAGGCAACAGCGTCAATCTCTTTGAGGCCAACCGCGATTCTTCGACATGGGAGTTCCAAAAAGACCGCTTTGATATCCGTTTCAGGTCACGCATGGGGGCCACAGGAGTTACGTTTACTCAACCTCTGGGACTTCGGGGGCAATGGCATACTGTTTTGGCAGCATCGGCCATGGAGAGTAGCCGCGAGGGCGACCGGCTCAATGATCAGCTCCAGCCAGATGCGGAGGAACGGGATCGCCACAATCAGCGCAAACTTTCGCTCCATTCGGTGTATCGCTATAAATTTTCAGAAAAGCATCGCTTCCGGGCGGGGCTAATGCTCACGGATCAGCGTTTTGATATGCTTGGTGTACAACGTGGTGCTCAGGATACTGTGGCTGAAGGCATTGGAAGAGGCCTACTTTGGCAACCTTACCTGGCCTGGACGGGAGTGCTATCCTCCCGAATAACCCTAAATGCCGGTCTTCATGCGCTTTGGTTTGATTTTAATCAAACAGGCGTTCTGGAGCCCCGTTTTTCTTTCCAGTGGTCACCAGGCAGTGGTCATCGGTTTAGTGTCGCTTATGGTCTTCATTCACAATTGCAGCAACCACAGCTTTATTTTGCAAAGGAAGGCCTGGAGCAAAATCGCGAGGCCGAACCTACGCGGGCGCATCATCTGGTAATAGGGTGGTACCGAAGAATCAAGCCCTCTCTGTTTTTTCAGACAGAGGCGTACTACCAGCACTTATTTCGTGTGCCGGTTACCCCAAATGGTTCCTTTTCTGCGCTGAATCTGCTGGAGCAATTTGTAGAGCGCCCGTTGACTAACTCCGGTACAGGGCGGAATTATGGGCTCGAATTGGGGCTGAGGCAATTAGTAGCCCGCGATGCCTGGTTTGCTACCAATCTTTCCTTGTACACTTCTCGTTATACAGGTGCCGATGGTATTGAGCGCAGTACCCGATTTGACGGACGATTTGCCTTCAATTTCAGCGGGGGAAAAGAGTGGCGGAAAATCCTTCGGGAAGGAGTGCTGAGTAGGGTCTGGGGTCTTAGTGGCCGGATACTATGGAATGGTGGATTTCGGGAGAGCCCGATAGATATCCCGGCCTCACAAGCCGCCGGCACAACAGTATTTTTGGAGGATCAGGCATTTTCAATCATGCTGCCGGCCTATTTCAGACCAGACCTGCGCGTCTATCTGCAGCGCAACCGATCAGGCAGAGCCAGTACTTTGTCACTGGATATTCAGAACATCTCAAACCGCCGCAACGTAGCTTTTACGGTATTTGACGCTCAGCAGGGTATTGCACTTCGGCGCTTTCAACTGGGGATAATACCGGTGCTCGGTTATCGCCTTGAATTTTAACCTTTATTCATTTAAGGTTTTGATATTCAATTGTCTGCGCTTTTGTTTTAAAAAATAAGCAGAATAAAGTTGGAAATTTCGCATGTTGGCTGTATTTTCCAGCCTCATTCAGGAACCCGGAAATTTATCGTGAAAACAAATTGAAAACAAACAAACAAAAGCGCACGTATGAACTTCGATACCAAAGACATCCGAAACGTCGTACTCCTGGGGCATTCCGGTTCCGGTAAGACTACGCTTGCCGAAGCCATGTTGTATGAAGGAAAATCCATTACCCGCCGCGGCAAGGTGGAAGACCAGTCCACCGTTTCCGATTATACGGATTTAGAGCATGAGCGAGGTAACTCCTTGTTCAGTACGTTGTTGCATGTGAATTGGAAAGACTCCAAGATTAATATCATTGATACCCCTGGTTCTGATGACTTTGTGGGGGAAATTATCTCTTCCCTGAAAGTGGGCGATACCGGTGTAGTACTGTTAAATGCGCGCAGTGGGGTAGAAGTGGGTACCGAGTTAATCTGGGAATATATTGAGCGTTTCAAAACCCCGGCATTGTTTGTAATCAATCATCTCGACCACGAGAAAGCGGATTATGACCTTACGCTGGAACAGGCCAGGCAGCGCTTTGGAAGTCATGTTTTGCCTGTTCAGTATCCGCTCAATCCTGGTACGGGCTTTAATAAAATTATTGATGCCCTGCGCATGGTGATGTACGTCTTCCCTGAAGGTGGCGGCAAGCCCTCCAAGGAAGAAATTCCTGCATCTGAGAAGGATCGTGCGCTGCAAATGCACAACGCTCTCGTAGAAGCCGCAGCCGAAAATGACGAGGGGCTCATGGAGCGCTTTTTTGAACAGGGCACCCTGAGCGAAGAAGAACTCACCCAGGGGCTTCGAATTGCCATTGCTCATCAGCAGATATTCCCCGTATTCTGTTGTTCCAGCCTTCAGGATATGGGTAGCGGACGCGTCATGGGATTCATCAACGATATCTGCCCTTCCCCCGCCGATCGCCCGGCGGCAGAATTGGAAGACGGCAGCACCCTGGCATGCAACAGCAAAGACAACACAACGGTATTCATTTTTAAAACCATCTCCGAACCTCGGGTCGGCAATCTATCCTATTTTAAGGTTTATTCCGGCATCTTGCATGCAGGTGACGAACTATTCAATGCCGATAACCGAAACGGGGAGCGCTTTGGACAGATTTATCTCGCCAACGGTAAAGACCGGGAGGGCGTCAATGCGCTATCTGCCGGAGATATCGGCGTAACCGTCAAGCTGAAAACCACCCATACCAACAACACCCTCAATGCTAAGGGGATAGATCGTAAAATTGACCCTATCCACTTCCCAACCCCCCGAATCGAGGTAGGCGTTCATCAGCCCAACAAAAATGATATGGAAAAACTGATGAAGGCGTTACATACCATTTCTGAGGAAGACCCTACCATCATTGTGGAACAGTCCAAAGCGTTGAAACAAACGCTCCTTTACGGCCAAGGTCAGCTTCATCTGGATTTGGTAAAACACCGTATCGAAATGGTGAATAATGTCTCCATGGATTTCGTAAAGCCGCGTATTCCCTACCGTGAAACTATCACGCGTCTGGCCAATACCATGTACCGCCATAAAAAGCAGACCGGCGGTGCAGGCCAGTTTGCCGAAGTACACATGCGCATTGAACCTTATCACGAAGGGATGCCCGCCCCGGCCGACTTGTCCGTGAAAAATGTGGAAATAGATGATCTACCCTGGGGAGGCAAGCTGGTGTATCAATGGTGTATCGTAGGAGGTACCATCGATGCAAGATTCTCCAACGCGATAAAGAAGGGAATCATGCAGAAAATGGAAGAGGGGCCTTTGACCGGTTCCTCTTGTCAGGATATCCGGGTGAGCATCTTCGATGGCAAAATGCACCCAGTGGATTCCAATGATATGGCGTTCATGGTAGCGTCCGTACAGGCCTTTCGGCAGGCATTTTCCGAGGCAGGCCCGCAGATTCTGGAGCCGATTTACAACGTTGAAATACTATGTTCGGATGATGTGATGGGCGATGTGATGAGCGACCTGCAAACGCGCCGCGCCATCATCATGGGTATGGATTCTGACGGCCACTACCAGAAAATCATAGCCCGGGTACCTTTGTCTGAATTGTACCTTTATTCCTCATCACTTCGGTCTTTCACACAGGGAAGAGCTAAATTCACCCGCGCCTTTGCAGAGTATGCACAAGTGCCCGGCGATATTCAGCAAAAACTGATTGAAGCCCACAAGGTGGAAATGGAATCCGAAGATTAATGGCTTTTCTGTCCGCCCTCTCTTGCTATATGGGAGAGGGCAGACTGAAAATATCGCTACACCATGTCTTCTTTCCGCACCGAATTTCGCCTTCCACCCGCTGGTTTTGAAATCCTGCATCAACACGGAATTGTAGCGCTGGGTTCCTGTTTTACCGAGCATATCGGTGCGCGCTTAACCGCCTTGAAATTTAATGTCAACCTCAATCCTTTTGGTATTCTTTACCATCCGCTGGCCATTGCCGGTGCCCTAAATCGGCTGTATAACCCTCAGCCCTATACAGAGGAAGACCTTGAGCTTTACAACGGTTTTTGGCACAGCTTCGACCACCATGGGCGGTTCAACCATCCCAACCCTTCAGAAACCCTCCGGATGATTAATACCGCACTTGCCTATGGTGCGGCTGCCATGAAGGATGTGGATCATCTACTCCTCACCTTTGGCACTGCCACTATCTACACATTTAAGCAAACAGGTAAGATAGTGGCCAATTGTCATAAATTTCCGGGGAGTAGCTTTGACCGTAGGCGACTAAGTGTTCCCGAAATTGTAGATGCCTACCTACCACTTTTCGAACAATTCCATCAAAACCGCCCGAACGGGCAAATCATCCTTACGGTCAGTCCGGTGAGGCATCTGCGGGAAGGTTTTGTCGAAAACCAAAGGAGCAAGGCCGTTTTGGTGCTTGCCGCCGAAGCGCTTTGCAAGCAGTTTTCCTTTGTATCGTATTTCCCGGCGTACGAATTGGTATTGGATGACTTGAGAGACTACCGCTTTTATGCTGCGGATATGGTTCATCCTTCGCCACTGGCCATAGACTACATCTGGGCACAGTGGATGGCGGTTTATTTCGGAATCCATACCCGCCAGCTTGTACACGAGATAGAGAAAATACAAAGGGGGCTTGCTCATCGTCCTTTCCATCCGGGGTCGTCAGGACATCTCGGGTTTGTGCAAAAGCTGAACCAGGAAATGGATACACTGGAGGCCCGCTGGCCATCTGTGAACTTTTCGGAGGAGCGCGCTGCCCTTCAGACTGCTCAATCTTCCGCTGGTTAAGCGGTCAATCCTGGAGTGCCCAAACGCGGACGTAGTCCACAAAAAAAGTGGCAGGTAAATCCGCAGGGTCGGGTAGGCCCACCCAATCCTTCATGATTTCCGAGTCAAATACGATGTGAAGCGGGCGGTGGAAATAGTCGTTTGCCCTTGAAAAAACCTCTTTCCCATCCACATACCACCTGATGACTTCAGGGGTCCAAAGTAAGCCGTACACGTGGTAGTCCTCGTAGAAATCAAAGGGTACTTTCATCTGGAAGGAGTAATTGGGCAGGACGGTTTTCTTCTTGTTGACGATAGACTCCACGTAGGGTGTCTCGTAGCGATGAACAGTGGCCCAAAAAACCCGTTCATGCTCCTGACGGGCTGGTTTTCCGAAAATTTCGAAAATATCAATTTCTTCTGAAAAGTCCCCTTCCCGGTATTTTTGGGCAGGCTCGAGTGGGTCGTAGAGCCAAAATGCATTGCACACCCCTGCACGCATGGATTTGCACCGTGCCTCGAAATAGCCGTATTGTACCTTGGATTTGCTCTTTACGATAGAGGTGGTGAATTGGTCATACCCTCGTACCCGGTTTTCTACCGAAACCGATGCTGAATCCTGGACACGGGCACTCAATTGCAGGGTTCCCTCTCCAATGGCTACGTTTTCACGGGAAAACCAGGCAGGCTTCCGGCCATGCCATGCGGGATTAAAATCCCACCACTTTTCTGCATCGAGGTTGTTGCTGTTGAACTCATCACTGAACCCGGACTGTAAAACCCAGTTGCCTTCCAGCGGGCAAGTAGGCACAGGCTGAGCAAAAAGTGTACTCCATTGGGCTGCAAAACCCAGGAGAGCCCCATACAAGATAAAAGTGAACACTTTTTTATGGACTAATGACTGAAAGCCGGCATTGCCACCGAACAGATAAGTACAATGTACAACCATCCATTTTTCCGTATTTGCCAATGAGCCTTTTCGCATCCACCAAGTAGTTGTAGGATTAAAAAATTTAATATGAAAACTGTTTATTGTCATTGTTTAGTGTTTGTTTTAAATAAAAAAACGCCAGAACATTAACTCAATATTCGGATGTTTGCCGGAAGGATATTTCTATAAGTCTGGCAAGTTGGTGAAAAATGCCTCAATTTTTTTGAAATTCGCAGCGGTTTCCACTTTTTATTTTTCTCATTAAAAAACC
>CAYTNI010000011.1:12662-21855 GCA_964439115.1 uncultured Saprospiraceae bacterium | reverse complement strand
AACAGGAAATGAGTTGGCACAAAATCTCAAACCGGGTAATATTCTCAGCAAATGTGCAGGTGAAAAGGTACTTGCCAGCCCAAACAGCCCATCAAATTACCCCTCCCCCTCACATTTCACCTAACGCCCTAACATCACCGCCCCGCAGGCCTTTTGCCAAACCACCTTTTCTTCTTCTTCGCACCGGCGGTACTGGCAGCAGTTTGTGGCTGCGGCTCGGGGCGCCTGCGCGGCTCCTGTACCTTCACAGGCTCAGGGGCAGGCGCTGCACCACCCGGCGATAGGAAAGGATGGTCGTGTACCACGGGAATGGTGCGGGCCGTCACCTTGTGGATATCCTTAATATAGGCGCGCTCCTCCGTGTCGCAGAAGGAAAAGGCGATGCCCGAAGCGCCGGCACGACCGGTGCGGCCAATGCGGTGCACATACGTCTCGGGAATGTTCGGAATCTCGTAATTAATGACGTGCGTCAGATGCTCCACGTCAATGCCGCGAGCCGCAATATCCGTGGCCACCAACACGCGGGTCTGCCCCGACTTGAAGTTGCCCAGCGCACGCTGCCGCGCATTCTGCGACTTGTTGCCGTGTATGGCCTCCGCCTCCACGCCCGCGCGCTTAAGATCCTTGGCCACGCGGTCGGCACCGTGCTTGGTGCGCGTAAATACCAGCGCCGAGGGAATGTCGTGTGTCTTCAGCAAATGCAACAACAACTCCCGCTTCTGACCCTTCTCCACATAAAACAGCGACTGCTCAATGGCTTCTACAGTGGTGGAAGGCGGCGTGACGGCCACCTTGAGAGGGTTGCTCAGGATTTTGCCGGCCAGCTCCTGAATCTCCGGCGGCATAGTGGCCGAAAAGAAGAGCGACTGACGGCGCGCAGGCAGCTTCGCAATCACCTTGCGCACGTCGTGGATGAAGCCCATGTCGAGCATGCGGTCAGCTTCGTCCAGCACAAATATCTCGATTTGCTCCAAACTCAACAGGCCCTGCTGCATCAAATCCAGCAGTCGGCCGGGCGTGGCCACCAGGATGTCGCAACCCCTGGCCAAAGCGTCGGTCTGCGGCTTCTGCGATACGCCGCCGAAGATGACGGCATGGCGCATGCGGGTAAAACGCCCATAAGCGGCAATGCTCTCATCTATCTGGATGGCCAGCTCGCGGGTGGGCGTCAGTATCAACGCGCGAATAGCCTTGGCATGTCGGTCCTGGCGGGGCTTTTCAAACAATAGTTGAAGGATGGGCACCGAAAAAGCGGCCGTCTTGCCGGTGCCGGTCTGCGCACAGCCCAGCAGGTCGCGACCCTGTAACACGATGGGTATGGCTTGCTGTTGAATTGGGGTCGGTTGGGTGTAACCCTCCTCTTTCAAAGCATTGAGGATAGGGTCAATTAAATTCAGTTGTTCAAATAACATAAAGATGGATTTAAGCAGGATGTACTACATCCCACAAGAGAAGCTGCCCGCATTAAAGGCTTTGGGCAGCGGTTAAGAATTAAGGAAAAAGAAACGCTTCCGGAGCATGCCGGAACACAAAAACCGGGGTAAAACGTCCGTATGGTATTACTGCGGGGTATGAAAAGTACAGGTTGATTCATCAGGTGGTAAAACCTTTGAGCCCCGTGGGCTTTTTCCCACGGGGCACAAATGCGGTCATTTATCATTCAAATACATAAAAGGCAATTAATCGCGGCGGGCGCCCATGTAGCGAAGTACGAGATACACGAGCATCACAAGGGCGGAAAGGGCTGCAGAAACATAAGTCATGGCGGCCCACTTCAGGGCATCTTTGGCGCCGTCGTATTCTGCACCTTTGGCCACACCGGTCTGGTCGAGCCATACCAGGGCGCGGCGGCTGGCATCAAACTCCACGGGGAGGGTGATGATGCTGAACAAGGTGGTCAAGCCAAACACGACGATGGCGGCCAGCATGATCTGCGGCATGGTATTGATGGTAAGAAATGCCGCGATGAGGATAAACTGCTGGAGGCCGGCAGAAATCTGCACCACGGGCACCAGGGCGGAGCGCATCTGGAGCATGGAGTAGGCCGTGGCGTGTTGCACGGCATGACCGCATTCGTGGGCGGCCACGGCGGCGGCGGCAATGCTGCGCTCGTGATATACCGGCTCGCTGAGGCTCACCGTTTTGGTCAGCGGGTTGTAGTGATCGGTAAGATAACCCTGACCGGCCACCACCTTCACGTCGCGGATGCCGTAATGGCGCAGCATGGATTCGGCCACCTCGGCGCCGGTCATGCCTGAGCGCAGCGGAATCTGGCCGTACTTGTTGAATTTGTTCTTGAGCTGCTGCTGAATGAGAAACCCTACCAGCGACAGCACGCCGGCAATAATCATGTAGGGAAGATCGAAAACCATGGTTTTACAATCGTTTTAAGTGAGTTAGTCAATTTTATCAAATCCGGTGTAAGGCCGGAGTTTTGCAGGAATAACAATTCCTGTTGGCGTTTGGTTGTTCTCCAACAGCGCGGCTACAATTCTGGCGAGGGCGAGGGCGCTGCCATTGAGGGTATGCAAGAGGCGGGTCTGTTTGCCGTCGCGGAAGCGGAGCGACATGCGGTGGCTCTGGAACGTCTCGAAATTGGACACGGAGCTAACCTCCAGCCAGCGGCCCTGGGCGGCGGAGTACACTTCAAAGTCGAAGGTGAGGGCCGAGGTGAAGCCCATATCGCCGCCGCAGAGGCGCAGGATGCGGTAGGGCAGTTCGAGCTCATCGAGCAATGAGGACACGTGTTGCAGCATTTCGTCGAGAGCCTGGTAGGAACGATCGGGATGTTCGAGCCTGACGATTTCGACTTTGTCGAACTGGTGTACGCGGTTGAGGCCGCGGACGTGGGCGCCGTAGGAGCCGGCTTCGCGGCGGAAGCAGGGCGTGTAGCCGGTCATTTTGATTGGCAGATCGCTTTCGGCGAGGATGGCATCGCGGTAGATATTGGTGACGGGCACTTCGGCGGTAGGGATGAGGTAGAAGTCATCGCGTTCGACGTAATACATCTGCGCTTCCTTGTCGGGCAGTTGGCCGGTAGCGCGGGCGGTATCGGCATTGACCATGAGGGGCGGCACAATTTCTTCATAGCCGGCGGCAGAGGCGCGGTCGAGGAAGAAGTTGATGAGGGCGCGTTCGAGGCGGGCGCCTTTGCCGCGATATACCGGGAAGCCGGCGCCGGTGAGTTTGACGCCGAGTTCGAGGTCGAAGATGTTGTATTTTTTGGCCAGTTCCCAGTGGGGGAGGGCATCATCCGGCAGGGCGGGGAGGGGGTTGTTCCAGGCTTTGAACACCTCGTTGTCGTCGGCGGATTTGCCGGCGGGCACCGACGTATGGGGGATGTTGGGTACCTGGTAAAGGAGCTCGTCCAACTGGCTTTTGGCCTCGGCGAGCCGGGTTTCAAGCGCTTCGGCTTTGGTTTTGGCCTCGGCCACCTCGGCTTTCATGGATTCGGCTTCCTCGCGGCGGCCCTGTTTCATGAGGTTGCCAATGGCGCCGGAGAGGTTGTTGCGGGTGGCGAGCAGGGTATCGAGTTCAGACTGTATGGCTTTGCGGGCATCGTCGAGTTGGAGGATTTTATCCACAATAAGGAGTTGTTCGTCGGAAAAGTTCCGTTTTTGCAAGCCCTGAAGGACGAGTTCGGTGTTTTGACGAATGAAGTTCACTTGAAGCATCGTTGAGCGGATTGAATCGCCGAAAAAAGGCGAGGATTTCTAAAACTTTTGTTATTTTTGAGGTGCAAAGATACTACATGCATGTAAAAGTAGTTACCTTTGCGCCAGCGCAAGCGGCCAAACATCGCCAAATCGGTACCTCAGCGCTTAAGTATTCACCATTTTTTCACAACTCTCCGACTCACTGCTTCAAGCCGCAGGTCTTCAAGCTGCTCCAAAAGTTCGTTTCAAACTACCGTCTGACCAATTTAATTGAATTTTTTGTATGTATGAAATTTCGCAATTGAGCGACATGCTCGTTCCGGATTTGCGTGAGATTGCCGACAATATCGGCATCAAAGGTTTTCGCAAGCTGAACAAACAAGAGTTAATTCAACACATCCTGGACTCACAGGTTTCCGATACAAGTGCTGAAGCATCCTCCGAACCGGCAGAACCAGCTGAACCTACAGAACCAGCTGAATCTACAGAACCAGCTGATGTGGTAGAGGAATCCATTCCCGAAATACAGCAGGAAGCACCTGCCCACGGCAAGCCCGTAGCAGCAGTACTTCCCGGAGTAGAAGACGACGACGTCTATCTGCGCCGCAGCCGCAGCTACACCCGGGAATTGGAAGAAAAATTCGATGACCCTTTCGACCCCAACGCCGACCCTAACCGGAAACGCCGTGCCCGCAAAGTCATCGAACGCGGCCCGGAACGCCCACAACCCATGCCTGACCGCTCCGCACGCTTCGAAATGCCCCGCTTCCGACAGCCGGAGCCTTCCGAGGAAGAACCCGAAGCAGTGCCCTCCACCTTCAAACGCCGACAGGAACACACACCCTTCCAGCGGGAAACACCGCCACAGCACCAACACCCGCCACAGCAACAAGAACGACAGCAGGAACGACACCATCAGCAACACCAGCAACACCAGCATCACGCACCTGAAAAATATCAGGAATTCGTGCCGGAACCGCCTAAATTCGACGTCGAGCTAGACGGTATCGTAGAAGGACAAGGCGTGCTCGAAATGATGCCCGACGGCTATGGCTTCCTGCGCTCCTCTGATTACAATTACCTCTCCTCACCCGACGACATCTACGTGTCGCCCTCGCAGATCAAACTCTTTGGCCTGCGCACCGGCGATACCGTCAGAGGAGCTATCCGCCCCCCCAAAGAGGGCGAAAAATACTTCGCCCTGCTGCGCGTGTCTAAAATCAACGGACTCGACCCGGTGGATGTCCGCGAGCGCGTGCCCTTCGACTACCTCACGCCGCTCTTCCCCAACGAGAAGTTCAAACTCACTACCTCGCATACCGGCAAGGACTTCGGCAATCGCATGATTGACCTGTTCACCCCCATCGGCAAAGGTCAGCGCGGCCTCATCGTGGCGCAACCCAAAACAGGTAAGACCTTCCTCCTCAAGGATGTGGCCAACGCCATCGCCAAAAATCACCCCGAGTGCTACCTCATCGTGCTGCTCATTGACGAACGCCCGGAGGAAGTTACCGACATGAAGCGCAGCGTCAACGCCGAAGTGGTAGCCTCCACCTTTGATGAACCCGCCGACAACCACGTGCGCGTGGCCGGCGTCGTACTCGAAAAAGCCAAGCGCATGGTCGAATGCGGCCACGATGTGGTCATCCTGCTGGATTCCATCACCCGCCTCGCCCGCGCCTACAACACCGTGGCGCCCGCAAGCGGCAAGGTGCTCTCCGGAGGTGTGGAAGCCAACGCACTCCAAAAACCCAAAAAGTTCTTCGGCGCCGCCCGCAAAATCGAAGGCGGCGGCTCCCTCACCATCCTCGCTACCGCCCTCATTGATACAGGCTCCAAAATGGATGGTGTCATCTTCGAGGAGTTCAAAGGTACCGGCAATATGGAACTTCAACTCGACCGCTCCCTCGCCAATAAGCGCCTCTACCCTGCGGTTGACCTCACCAAGTCCAGCACCCGCCGCGATGATCTTCTCCTCGACCGCGACACCCTCCAACGCATGTTTATCCTGCGCAACCACCTCGCCGATATGAAACCCGACGAGGCCATGGAATTCCTGCTCAAACACATGCAACACACCGGCAGCAATGAGGAATTCCTCGCTTCCATGAATGGATAAGAACGGGTACTGATGATAACACCCGATTTTTCCACATTGCCCAAAGCCCTGCGCTCCGGCGCAGCTCAATACTGGCCAGACTTCTGGACCAGCTACTCCGCCGTTTATCCCAGCGCCGGCCAACACGAAATCGGGCAAATCTTCGACATCCTCGCCGAGGCATGGCAACAAAGGCGGGCGCCACTCCAAAAAACCGACCGTCAACGAGCAGCACAACCCGATTGGTTCCAACAACCCCGACAGGTCGGCATGATGCTCTACGTCCATCTCTTTGGCGATGACCTCAAAGGCCTGATAGCACATATCCCCTATTTTAAAGAACTCGGCATCAGCTATCTTCACCTCATGCCCCTGCTGAGGCCGCGACAGGGCCCCAACGACGGCGGCTATGCCGTGGCCGACTACCGGGATACCGACCCTAAACTCGGCACCCTGACCGACCTTCGCGAACTGGCCGACCTGCTGCGCAAGGAAGACATCCTCCTCGTGGTGGACCTCGTGATGAACCATACCGCCCGCGAACACGCCTGGGCACAAGCCGCCCTGGCAGGAAATCCAACATTTCAGGATTTCTATATCATGTTCGACGATCGCACGCAGCCCGATGCCTTCGAGCGCAGCCTGCCGGAAGTATTTCCCGATTTTGCCCCAGGCAATTTTACCTTCCAGCCTGAAATTGGCAAATGGGTGTGGACCACGTTTTACGACTTCCAATGGGATCTGAACTACCGCAACCCGGAGGTTTTTGCCGCCATGCTCGGAGAAATGCTCTTCATCGCCAACTGCGGCGTGGATGTGCTACGCCTCGACGCAGTCCCTTTCCTGTGGAAGCGAATGGGCACCAACTGCCAAAACCTGCCCGAAGCAGTACACATCCTGGCCGCATACCGGGCACTGGTGCGCATGGTGGCTCCCGGCGTCCTATTCAAATCAGAGGCCATCGTAGCGCCTGACGACATCATCAAATACCTCGGCGCCGGCGGCATGGAGGGCAAAGTGTGTGAAATCGGCTACAACGCCACCCTGATGAACCACCTTTGGCATGCCTTGGCCGCTGAAAACACCCATCTGCTGCGCAGCACCCTCTCCGCACTTCCAGCCATCCCGGCCGAGGCCACCTGGCTGAACTACATCCGATGCCACGACGATATCGGCTGGGGCATCTCCGACGCCAATGCGGCCGCCGTCCAACAAGACGGACGCGCTACCCGCAATTTCTGCACCGACTTTTATACCGGGGCCATCCCCGGCAGCTATGCCGAGGGTTATGTGTTTCAGCGCGACCGGCAAACAGGGGAAGCCCGCGTATCAGGTACCGCCGCAGCCCTCACCGGTCTGCAAAAAGCACAAATCGAAGCAGATACCGACCGCATCGAACAGGCGCTGAGCCGCCTGAAACTTCTCAACAGCGTTATCTTCTTCATGCGCGGCATCCCGCTGATTTATTCCGGCGACGAAATCGGACAGTTCAACGATTTTTCCTACCTGACCGATGACGAACGCGCCGGCGACAACCGCTGGGTGCATCGCCCGCCCATGAACTGGCACAAAGCAGCGCGCCGCTACCAGACCGGCACTGTGGAACACGAGCTCTTTCAGTGGCACGTGCGCCTCGCCGGCATCCGCAGCCAACGACAAGCGCTCCACGGCCGCTCCATTGACCGGATTATTGTTCCCGATAACGATCACATCTTCCTCTGCGAAAGAGAATATCTCGGTGAACGCCTTCTTCTGGCAGCTAATTTCAGCGGCCACACCCAGGCGCTCTCCCTGGAAACACTACCTGAACACTGGCACCAATTCACCCTGTATGATCTCCTGAGCGATACCACCCTGCGGCTGAGCAGCTACGAGCTGGTACTCCCTCCCCGGCAAGCCTACTGGCTCAAACCGGCCAGGCAGGAAAAACAGGCTGCTGAAGTCCGCAGAGTAGTCCTTCGCGCGCACGTGACAACCGAATACGGTGAAACCGTGTTATTTAGCGGCAGCAATGAAGCCCTGGGAGCCTGGAGCCTGGCGCGCGCCGTACCCGCCTCAGCCGATACATATCCCTGGTGGACTGCCGAGGTGGATATCCCGGTGGGAGAAGCTTTCGCGTGGAAGTGGGTTCGCATGCATCAACGGGAAGCGGTACAATACGGGCCGGAGCGATTCTACGGCATTCACCTACCCTGAGCCTCGCTCCCGGTAAAACGACACAAGGTTATGGAAATTATTCACGCTGAATACAAAGGGAGTTTCCCGTCAGAATCCTCCTGCCCCAAGGAGGAAAGGAACGAGTTTGCCTTTATCGGACGCTCCAACGTGGGGAAATCTTCGCTCATCAATCTGGTCACAGGCCGCCAGGATCTGGCGCTCACCTCAGGGAGGCCCGGGAAAACCCAGACCATCAATTTTTTTCTCATCAACAAGGAATGGTACTTGGTGGACTTGCCCGGCTACGGCTACGCCCAGACCTCCAAGGCCAATCGGCGCAAGTGGGAAATCATGATACAGGGCTACCTGATGCGCCGTGCGCCCCTGGTTTGCACCTTTGTGTTGATAGATGCCAACATACCGCCACAAAAGATTGATATCGAGTTTATCAACTGGATGGGGGAAAAGGGCTTGCCGTTTGTTATCGTTTATACCAAAACCGATCGGGTCAGCTCCGTAAAGCTCACCGAAAACATAGCGCGGATCAGGGAGGCGCTGCTGGAGCACTGGAACACATTGCCGCAGGAGTTTATTTCCTCTGCCGCGAAGCGCATCGGCCGACAGGAGCTGCTGGATTTCATCAGCGAGGTACAACAAAACCTTGAATTTCAGTAAAACATCCGCTTTCCGCTGTTTTTTCCTTACCTTGTCCATTTCAAACCGCTGTTATGTCGAGCATGCATCGAATTTTTCCACCGGTGATTCCCGATATCGAAGAGTGGCCTATCTTCAAACTCAGTGAAGACAGGCGCAACTTTGTGGCAGAGGTGGAAAAGTTCACCCTGGAGCGCCTGAAGCTCCAAAGCACGCCTGAAATTACCGACCTGATTTCCAAAACCGTCTTTCAGGAGCGGGTGCGCATCAAAGAAGAACCCTGGAAGGTGGATCCTCCAAAAGAAGCTCAGTTTTGGCGCAAAATCCGCAAGCGCTTGGTCACCCATTCTCTCGACAAGCCCGACGAGGAGGCTGATCCTCAAAATGAGGAACTGCTGCGGCAGATAATCCATCGCTATGCCGAAGAAATAATAGGCACGTTTCGAAAAAGTACCTTCCTGTTTGCCCGTCGCTTCCTCAACTTTTTCTTTGGCCGACTGCTCAACACCGCCGGCGGCAGCCTTTTCAGCACCCGGTACCAATTGCAGGACCGGCTGGTAGTGACCGGTTATACCGAAACCGTGCGCGGCCTGTTCAAAAAGGGTATCGTAGTGGTGACGCCTACCCA
>CAYTNI010000011.1:0-12562 GCA_964439115.1 uncultured Saprospiraceae bacterium | reverse complement strand
CCTTTTCAGTTGATTAAATTCGCTTGGCAGTTTTTTTCCCAAAGCAGCGAAATCGCCGTCTCTTTCGGCCAACCCATGGATGTGCTGGGCAACCCGGTAGATGCAGAGGGCAACAGCTACGACAAGTACGGTAATCTCATTGATGTGAAAGCCTATTTCCTCAATGGCAACGAGGTGAATGAAGATCTGCAGCGCGAAAGCGAATACACCCGGCTGCTCGCCGAGCGCATCGTGGAACGCTACCACAAGGACAATCTCGTGTTCAGCAGCCACCTCACCGCCTTTGCCGCCTTCCAGTTGCTGAAACGCCAAAATCTGCGACTCGATTTGTACGGCATTCTCCGACTCCCCAACGAGGATTTCGTCTTTCCCAAGGATGCCCTCTACGATGTGGTGGGTCAACTGCAGCACCACCTGGTAGCCATGCACCAGGAAGGTCAGATTCAAATTGCAGAACAGATTTACTGGTCGCCGGAAGAAGTCGTGCGACATGGCATCAAGCACCTCGGCGCATTCCACGTGGAAAAGCCGCTGCGCTACAACAAAGCCGGCGAAATTATCAGCGACAGCTTTCACCTGCTGTTCTTTTACCACAATCGCCTGTCCACCTTTGGACTCGAAAATCACATCGCGTGGCGCAAGCGCGTCATGGAAGAAATAGAAGCTACCGACGATTGAATCTTGTACCTGGAAACGCGTTCAGCCATGACCTTCATCATCTACGACCTTGAAGCAACCTGTTGGGAGGGGCGCCCTCCTACCGTGGTACAGGAAATTATTGAAATCGGAGCACTGAAGCTCGATGATTACGGCGATGTCGAGGGGCAGTTCAACAGCTTTGTCCGTCCGGTCATTCATCCGCAATTGTCGCATTTTTGCCAAAAACTGACCTCCATCAGCCAGGTGGATGTCAATCGGGCAGATACTTACCCCAAGGTCGTTGCCCGGTTTATGGACTGGATTGGTGCAGAAGACGGCGAAGACTACCTCCTGTGCTCCTGGGGTGGTTTTGACAAACGCATGCTGATTCAGGATTGCCAGTTGCATCGCCTGGAGTACGACTGGGTGATGCCACACATCAATCTCAAGGAACAATACCACGCTTTCAAGCGCCTGCAAAAACCCCGCAGCCTTCGGCATGTGGTGGAAATCGAGGGCTTCGAATTTACCGGCACTTACCACCGCGGCATATCGGATGCGGAGAATCTCGCCAAGGTTTTTGTCAAATATCTCGACGTCTGGCAGTATTAATCAATCGACTCCCCCTTCGGACATTCCCAGCAACAAGGCCATTACCGGCTCGAGCACGGCTACGCGCTCAGGGTCGAGTCCGAGCCACCCCACGATGCTTTCGGTCGGCGTATTCCTGGCCGCCAGTTGAAGCATTTTCTGCCGTTCCGGTCCTGAAAAGGCTGAAAAAGCACGGCGCAGTAAGGGTAAAGCCTGGCGGAAAGCCTCCGGGGAAAGCCCCTGGAGCCAATCGTCAAGCAGTCGCCACAATGGTGGATAGTGGATGAGCAAAAGACCGCTTCCGTAGAGGAAGCCTTCTATCCACCTGGCTGCGTCCAGGGGGTTGCTGCCCGCCGATAGCTCCAGCGAAAAGCGGTCGGCCGCCTCGTCTTCGCTGCGCACTTTACGGTCGAACAATATGCGCAGGGCGGCACCCCTCAGCAGGGGATGTCCGCCCGGGATGGATTCCAACCGGATCATGGCCTGTTCCCACAACTGGGATAGGGCTGCTTCCTCGAGCAGCAATATCTGGCGATGCGTATCCCACAATTTGCGAAAGAGTTCTTCGGCTGGTTCGTCATCTAATTGCTGACAAGCCGCCGGCAAGCCCAGGGCGATGCGCGGCACCAGGTGGGCGATGAGTTTCTGAACCACAGCGCGGTCTGTCTGCCGCACATTGCCATAGCGGGCAATCCGGGCAAGGCCGGGTAGGGCATCCATGAGTATATGAACATCGGTGGCCAATGCTGCCGCATTTTCTAAGCTTTCCATCAGCACGTGAACGGCATCCGGAAGATTGGCGTGCAGCGCAGCATAGGCCAGCACGGTCAGTTCGGGTAAATTGCCGGTTTGCCGGGTGCGATGCATGAGATACCTGGAGGCGGCTGTTTCGATGGAATTACCCCAGGCGCCTGCTTTTACGAGCCGCAGGGTGTAGTCCGGCAACCATTTCAAACGCCAGCTTTCGCGGAAGGTCCCAAGTGCGGTAGCAGGCGTCGGCAGTAGTTCGCCCCATGGTACTTCCAGGAGCAGGAGCCGATGCAGGAGCTGTGAAGCCCGCAGGGGAGCGTCCAACCTCAGGTCCAGCTCTTTCAGGATTGGTTCTGAAGACTGGAACTCTTTGCTCAGCCGAACGCTTTTGATGGTTTTTTCCAGGTCGGCCCAGAGGGGGGGTGCGGGGAGGGATGCGGGCACCTTGCCCATGACGTCGCCAAGCACGGCTTTCCTTCGAATGAGGGCGAAGGCGGCCTCACTTCCCGGGGTGAGCACGGCTGCTGCGGCCTGTTCCATATCCTCGATACCCGGTATGGCATGGCCGCGAAGCGCTGCCACGGCTTCTGCCAGGCGTACGGCATCCACCACGGCAGCGGTGGAGACGTCCATATCCTCCGAGCGCATCAGGCGGGCGGCTTCCACCATCCAGCGCAGGGAGCTGTTGGCGGGATACCTGAACAGCAATTCGTACCAGGCGGGGGAGAGTATGCCGGCGCGATAGCCGCTTTCCAGGGCGAGCCGCTCGTAGGTCCAGGGGATCCAGGCCCACTGAATTTTGACGGATTTCAGCCCTTTGAGCAGTCGCTTGTCGTCGGCAGCCTTGATGTCTTGCCATGGTGTCAGGGCGGGCACGTGCCAGGCCCCGCATACGACGGCGATGTTGCTGAAGCCCGCCGCTGCTGTTTCCCGGAGGGTTTGGCGCATAAAAGCTTCGCGCAGCAGCGTTTCGGGAGATGGCTGGTATCCTGTTTCCAGTCGGAGGGCGCCCATCATTTCGCGGATAAGGTCAAAGACCCCGGAGCCGTGTGCTTCGCGTTCGAGGGCCACCTCCCACCATCGCTCGCTGTCGGCGTAGCCGGCAAGAGTGGCAATATGTCCGAGAGGATCGTGCAGGGCTGCTTCGGTGTCGTCTAATCCCGGCAGTGCCGCCATTCTCTCTGCCGGGGAGAGCGCCTCCAGCCAGAACTGCCGGCCTGCGGGCAGGTCCATGGCCTTAATGGGTATGTTAAGGTTGACGGCGAAGCGTACGGCTTGGTACTCCGGGGAAAAAACGGCGAAAGGATAGTAGTGGGCGCGGCTGCCGTCTTTGGGGTCAAATATAAGAAGTGCGATGGGAGGTTCGAGGCCGTTTACGGCTAGTTGAGGCAGGGCGTCGCCGCCGTCGGCGGGGTGTTCTATCAAAATACAATCGGGAGCCTGCGCCTCGAGGGCGGCTAACAGGCTGCGAGCCGAGCCGGGGCCATGGTGCCGGATGCCATAAAATTGAACCTTCATTGCGCGGTTAAAAATAAGCCGGAAATTTGGACTGAACGGGGATGAGAATAAAAATCCACAGCAAAAAATTTTTTCTTAACTTTACCCCCAGTATTGGAAAACGAGCGACACCCGGAGCCGTTTTTCAGGTCATTAGCCATTGCCACGATCCCCTGAAGATGTATTCAGGCTGCTGTTAATAGACTTTTTAAAAATTTTATTCCGTTTTCATTGTTTTTTGATTCTAAATTGGATTATTTTTTCGAAATTATTAATTTTTTCGAAATAAAATTTTTACAAGTTATTCAGCTTTTTTGTGACTGTCCGCTCTTTTGTGCGGGTATGGCTTCCTGAAAAACAGCACTAATTTTAATTGGCTTCGCACCGAGCGCCGCCCTGTTTTCCGAAATCAGGCAAGTGCGTATGAGATTTGCACAGGTAATCGGACAAGAAAGGGCAAAGGCGCAGCTTTTGCAGTTGGTGCAAACCGACAAACTGCCGCATGCCCTGATGTTGCTGGGTCCGCCCGGAGTGGGCAAAAGAACCCTGGCGCTTGCCTTGGCGCAGTACCTGTGGTGTGAAAACCGCGGCAGTGAGGATGCCTGCGGAGAATGTCCTTCCTGCCAGAAGATGGAGAAGCTGGAGTTCCCTGATTTACAATTTTCCTATCCTGTAATCAAGCGGGAAGAAATGGACGACCCGCCTACCAGCGATGTCTATCTGAATATCTGGCGGCCAAAGATGCTCGAGTACCCCTATTTTGACCTTTTCGAATGGGTACAGACTATGGCGGTAGCGCCCTTGTACAAGGATAAGAAAAGGAAGGGGGATGCAGATTCAAAATCTGAGGGGGAAGACGGCAAGGTCTCCAACAAACAGGCCAACATCTACAAGGCTGAGTGCAATGAAATCGTACGCAAAATAAGTCTGAAGTCTTTCTCCGGCAGGCATAAGGTGCTGCTGCTGTGGCTGCCAGAGTATCTGGACAAGGAGGGCAACTCGCTGCTCAAAATCATAGAAGAACCCCCAGCGGATACCATTTTTATTTTAGTAGCAGAAAACCCTGACCGCATTTTGCCCACCATCATTTCGCGGTGTCAGATCATACGTGTTGGGGCAATTGCTGACGAAGCCATAGCGGAAGGACTAATGACCCGGGTCAAAGATATGACGAAGGAGAAAGCCTGGCAGCTGGCGCTTCCGGCAGATGGCAATTTTCACAAAGCGATGCAATTGGCGACAACGTCGGCCGAGGTTTCCATACCCGATGTATTCATCAACTGGTTGAGGGCCTGCTACCGACCCCGTGGGGCTGCCTGGTTGAAAACCATTGATGATCTGGCCGAATTGGGGCGCGAATCGCAGAAACACCTGATGACCTACGGGTTGCACTTTCTAAGGGAGGCGCTCGTGCACAGCCTTTCCGACCGGCTGCCCATCAGGTTGCAGGGCCAGGAGTTTGTCACTGCGCAAAAAATTATGGCCAGCCTTGACCCCGAGCGCATTGACGCCATAGCGGAAGTGCTGTCCAAGTTTCAATACCACATTGAGCGCAATGCGAACGCCAAGGTTATGTTTTTTAATCATTCGATGCAAATTCACCGGATTATGCACCGCATCGGGGCGTACAGCGCCACAGTGATGCAGTCCGGTTAACCTGCGGCACACAAGATGGTGTAGCCGTGCTATTATAAATCCATCATAAATGACTTTTTGAATAATGGGATGTGCAGGATGTTCTATCAGTAAAAGCGACGGCGGAGCCAAAGGCTGCGGAGGAGGATGTTCCTCCAACGGCTGCTCCAGCGGCGGTTGCAACCGTCTGAATACTTTTGATTGGCTGACTCACCTGGAGATTGAAGATGCAGAGCCTTTTCAGTACGTTGAAGTGAGTTTTAAAAATGGCGCTCGCAAGGCGTTTTACAAAAATCCGGATACGGCGCGTGTTTCCACCGGCGACTGGGTGCTGGTGGAGGCTGTCAACGGCTATGATTTGGGGCGTGTATCCCTTTCCGGTGACCTGGTGCGACTGCAAATGAAACGCAAGCGCACCCATATCGACCATGTACAGCAGAGTGTGATCCGCCGAGCCAATGAACGCGACCTGGAGCGCATGCAGGAAGCGCGCAGCCGGGAAAAAGAAACCCTGGTGCTTGCACGAGCCATCGCCAGGTCCTTAAAGATTAATATGAAAGTAGGCGATGTGGAGTATCAAGGCGATGGCCGCAAGGCTACCTTTTACTACACCGCAGATGGTCGCGTTGATTTCAGGGAGCTCATCAGGCAGTACGCACGGGAGTTTCATGTAAAAATTGAGATGCGCCAAATCGGGGCGCGCCAGGAGTCCGCCCGCATAGGGGGCATCGGTTCCTGCGGCCGGGAATTGTGCTGTTCCACCTGGCTCACCGATTTCAAATCGGTCAATACGGCAGCCGCGCGATACCAAAACCTAGCCATCAATCAGGCCAAGCTCTCCGGGCAATGTGGCCGCCTCAAATGTTGCCTCAACTACGAGCTGGACACCTACCTCGATGCCCTTCAGGGTTTCCCCGAAAATGCCGAAAGGCTACAAACCACAGAAGGTGTAGCCGTGCTGGTGAAGACGGATATCTTTAAGCAACTCATGTACTACGCCTATGAACACGAGGGAAGCAGAGGGAAAATTTATGCCCTCGATGCCAAACAGGTACACTCCATCGTGGCCATGAACAAAAAAGGCGAACGACCCTCAGGCCTCGGCGAAGTACAGGTTATCCTGGTACCCCGCGATGAAGATGAACCAGAAGTGGACTACGGCGATGTTACCGGCGCCATCGAACTGCCGGAAGAGGAGCGGCGCCGGCGCAAAAAGAAAAAGAAAAAGGGCAGGGTCGGACCGGATTTAGGCAGGCCGCCGGGTTCACAAAACAGACCCTCCGACCCGGGGCAGCAACCGCCACGACCCACGGGCAACGACCAGCAGCGACAGCGTAGGCCGGGAGCTGATGGCTCCGCAGAAAAACCAGAGGGCAACCGCCCCAATCGCCCGGATGGACGTCCGCCACGGCGCAAAGACCGCCCCGGACAGCGCCCTACAGATCGACGCAATTCCAACAACGATAAAAATACAGGTGCATGAAATTCGACGTTACCGTAATCGGATCAGGCCCCGGAGGCTACGTGGCCGCCATCCGATGTGCCCAGTTGGGGCTCAAAACTGCCATCGTAGAGCGATACCCCACACTCGGAGGCACTTGTCTGAATGTGGGTTGTATCCCTTCCAAGGCGCTACTCGATTCTTCCGAGCATTTTCACAATGCCCGAGACAAATTCTCTGAGCACGGCATAGAGCTGAAAAACCTCAAGGTGAACATGCCACAGATGATTCACCGCAAAAATGACGTGGTGGAGCAGAATGTCAAGGGCATTGATTTCCTGATGAAGAAAAACAAAATCGAGGTATTTCACGGCCATGGTTCCTTCCTGACTGCAAATCGAATCCTCATCCGTTCGGGTGAAGGTCAGCAAACCGAGATCGAATCCGACAAGGTCATCATCGCTACCGGCTCAAAACCCATCGTACCCCAAAATTTTAACTACGACAAAAAGCGAGTCATTACCTCTACCGAGGCGCTCAACATCCAGGAAGTTCCCAAGCGGATGGTCATCATCGGCGGAGGCGTCATCGGCTTGGAACTAGGCTCCGTGTATGCCCGCTTAGGCACGAAAATTGACGTGGTAGAATTCCTAGACCGCATCATCCCCGGTATGGATGGCGATTGCAGCAAGGAACTCATGCGGGCACTCAAAAAACTGGGCATGGAATTCCACCTCGGCCATGCCGTCACTGCCGTCAATCCAAATGCCAAAAGCGTCGTGGTGGAGGTTAAGAAACGCGATGCGGAAGAAACCTTCCATATAGAAGCGGATTATTGCCTGGTATCCATCGGGCGCCGGCCCTATACTGACGGGCTGGAGCTGGATAAAGCCGGCGTGCAACTCGACGAAAAGGGGCGCGTAGTTGTGGATAGCCGACTTGAAACCCACGCCAAGGGAATTTTTGCTATCGGGGATGTCATTCACGGAGCGATGCTCGCCCATAAAGCCGAAGAGGAAGGCGTATTCGTAGCCGAAACCATTGCGGGCCAGCATCCACATATTGATTACAACCTGATTCCCAATGTAGTATATACCTGGCCGGAAGTAGCCGGAGTAGGGCAAACCGAGGAGCAGCTCAAAGCGGCGGGCATACCCTACAAGGTGGGCAAATTTCCTTTTAAAGCGCTTGGCCGCGCCCGTGCCAGCACAGACTTGGACGGGATGGCCAAAATCCTTAGCCATAAGGCAACCGATGAAATCCTTGGCGTCCATATCGTTGGCGCACGCGCTGCCGACATGATTGCGGAGGGGGTTGCCCTCATGGAGTTCCGGGCCTCGGCAGAAGATGCTGCCCGCATGAGCCATGCACACCCCACCTATACGGAAGCACTTAAAGAAGCTGCCCTGGCGGCTACGGCCAATAGGGCTATTCACGTGTAATTCGTCACCGTTAAAACCATATACTCATGTCACAAGAATGGTCTCGCCGGGATTTGCTCAAAACCATGGGTGCCCTATCCATGGGTGCTGCGTGGAGCAATTCACTCTGGGCCGGCCCCTTCAGGGAAGCCGATTACGTTTGGGATTACACCCAATTGCCCAAATCTGCACGGAAAATTACCGCCATCACCCTCGGCGCCGGCAGCCGCGGTAATGTGTATGGCGACTATGCCCTCAAGCATCCCGATGAATTGGATATTGTAGGTGTAGCTGAACCAATCCCTTTGAGGAATGATCGGTATGCCAAAAAACACCAAATCAGCGATGCCAATCGTTTTGTGACCTGGGAACACGTATTCAAACGACCCAAATTTGCCGACGCCGTCATTATCACCACGCCCGACCACCTTCACTATGGGCCGGCCATGCAGGCGCTTGCCCTGGGCTACGACCTCCTGCTGGAAAAGCCAATAGCACAGAGCTGGGCCGAATGCAACGACATCCTGCAGCAGGCCAAAAAATACAACCGCATCGTGGCGGTTTGTCATGTGCTGCGCTACTCACCCTATTACCGAAAGGTCAAGGATGTCATTGATTCCGGGGTGTTGGGGTCGCTGATCAGCGTTCAACACCTGGAGCCTATTGAGCACGTCCACATGTCGCACTCCTTTGTGCGGGGCAACTGGCGCCGGGAAGAAGACACCAATCCCATCATCCTGGCGAAGTCGTGCCACGATCTCGATATTTTGCGTTGGTGGATTGGCAAATCATGCCAGTATATACACTCTTTTGGCTCGCTCAAATGGTTTCGGAGTGAAAATGCACCGCAAGGCAGCACGGCCCGCTGTACCGATGGCTGTGCCATTGAGGCATCCTGTCCGTATTCCGCACTGCGCATCTATCACAAAAACCGAAGCTGGCTGCACCACTTTGACCTCCCTGAAAACAAAGAACTTCAGGGCGAGGCCATCATGAAATACCTACGGGAGGGCCAGTATGGTCGCTGTGTATATCGCTGTGACAATAACGTACCCGACCACCAGGTAGTGTCCATGGAGTTTGAGGATCAGATAACCGTCAGCTTCAGCATGGAGGCATTTACCAGCTATGCCGGTCGCCGCACCCGTATCATGGGATCCCACGGTGATTTGGTAGGTGATGAAAACGACCTGTTTGTGGCAGATTTTCGCAATGGGGCGCTGGAAAAGTGGAATGTCAAAGACAATGCACAGATAGCCAGTGGCCATGGCGGTGGCGATTGGGGGCTTTTGCGCGACTGGATCAGGGCGGTGGAGCAGCAAAACGGAACTTTACTGACTTCCACCCTGGAGGCATCCATGGAAAGTCATTTGATGGGCTTCCTGGCAGAGAAAAGCCGCAAGGAACGCACGGTGGAAAAAGTGGGATAAAAAAAGCCGGGAGGTTATGCTCCCGGCTCAAAATCATAAAAACACTACAATATTATTTCTTTAGGGGCTTTTAATTATTTTACAAATATACATGGAAAGAAGCCCCATGTCGTTGACAATTCCCGAAAACCTTCTTGACTATTCCTGAAACAGTGCTTTTTTCAGGCTTTTTCAATAGCAAATCCTAAATCATTGGGAGGAAAATCGGAAAAATCAGGGGAACGAGCTACCATTTCCTGAAATTCACTGGGGGAGAAGCCGGTAGCATCCCTGAACTGGCGAGAAAACGTCGAGCTGTTCGAAAAGCCGGAGCGAGTGGCAATATCCTGGAGGTTTCCTTTGCCTTTTGAGGCCACAATCAATTTTCTTGCTTCGGTTACCCGTAGGCGGCGCATCAGTCCGAAAAAGTTGGTGCCGCTAAATTCATTGATGGCCTGGGACACGTACTTTTGATTGGTGGCCATTTTGGAAGCCAGAGACTGAATACTGAGTTCAGGGTCAAGGTAGAGTTTTTCATTATTGATTAACATTATCAACTCCTTGTAGCGCTCCAGAATGGGAAGTGATTCATTGTCTGCTTCAGATGGAGTAGGCGTTGCGGGTAAACTTTCCGAAGAAGGGAAGAAGTTATCCTTCTGGGCTTCAGCGAGGTTCAACCGGAAGAGCGTGTTGGTATATCGCTTGAGGCGGAAGTAGAGCAAGGTAATACCGATAGCAGCGATAAGGAGGAAGCCGAGCAGTAAGAAGGTGATTAGCAACTGGCGATTGCGTTGTTGGATATCGCGTTCCAGTTCCTGCTTAGCCGTCAGGAGGTTATCAAGCTCATAGAATACACGGAGTTGCTCGTATGCAGAAGCCGATTCACGCCTGTAATTCTCCATATAATCATCCATGAAACGTTTGCTGGCTTCCTTATAGGCCTTATAATTGCCGGTACGGGCGTGCAACCCGGTAATGCCGAGATAGATTTCCGTAAATAAATCCTCAGTGCCAATACTTTTCGCGATGCGCTCTGCTTCGCGAAAATATCCTAAAGTTTTTTTGGGGTTACTCCCCTTTTCAAGGTTAGTATAACCCATTTCCATAAAAGTATAAGCCAACTCGTACTGGTTTCCGGTTTTTTCACAAAGCTCTTTTGCCTCCTCAAGGAGCACTTCTGCCATTTGGATGTTACCGTTGCTACGGTGGCCTGCGGCCAGAACCGGGAGCACCCCGGCGACCCCCAAATCATGTTGCAGTGATTTGTACAAGCCCAGCGACTGATATCCATGGTAAAAAACCTTGTCATAGTCTTTCGCTGCAGCTTGGATAAAGGCAATGTTATGATGGCCGATTGCCTGATTGAGACTGTCATTGTGTCTGATGGAGTAGTCCAGGGTGCGATACCCCAACTGGAGCGCCTTGGAAATATTGGATTTTTTATACTCTAAAAGACTCACGTTAATCCAGGTCTGTACCATGGCGAAAGAATCTTCCCTGTTTTCAGCAATTTTGAGTGACCCCATTAAGGCGTCTAATGCTTCGTTGAAACGATTCTGCTTTACATAGACAATACCAAGGTTATTCAGGCAATTTTCCCTAATCCGGTCATTCTTTTCTGCATTAGGGGTTTCTAAGGCTGCCCGGTAGTATTTTTCCGCCAAAACATACTGATTGCGATAGTACTGAACCATCCCCAACAGATAGTATGCATTGGTAATAAGGGTGTCGGAAGGAGGCGGGAGCGTACTTACCTTGAGCAGGTATGCCTTGGCCAACGAATCTGCCTCGTCAGAGCGCTCCGGCAGCAAATTCACTATTGTCTTATATTCATTTTCTAAGACGATTTGACTCCTCGCAGGAATCACCCCTAGGATTGCCAGGAAAAAAAATATTAGGGGCAATTGCTTAAACATAAGGTCATTGGCATTAAACATCTCGAAGCAAAGATGGTAAAAATATTTGCATATACCACCGTTGACCCTTAGGAACCGAGCAGCTTTTGTTGTTGAACCATGAACTCATCTTCCGAAAGGAGCCCTCGCTAGGGAGCGCATCATGCTCCTCGAGCCAATTAAAATCTTTAAAGCCCAGCGCTACCGCCCGATTGTCCATGATTACTCTATACACGCAATCGTCGAATAGCCTTGCTACCAGAAGCCGAATACCGGCCAGTTCCTAACGGGTGATGGAACCCGCTAAACGTTCGAATTGCTCCCGCTATTGTTAAAACCTAATGCTTGTATTCTGTTTCGTTTTTTAATCCATTGATGCGAGAGGCTTGAATGCTGCTCAATGGTTGCCGGATTAAAGGAACTGCCGACTTTATGCAAAACGATATATTTTCCCAGGGATAATAAAAAAACCGGGAGGTAAACTCTCCCGGCTCGAAAATCATAAAAACACTACAATACTATTTCTTTTGGGGCTTTTAATTATTTTTACAAATGTACATGGAAAGGGGTTCCATGTCGTTGACAATTCCTGAAAACCTTCTTGACGATTCCTGAAACAGTGCTTTTTTCAGGCTTTTTCAATAGCCAATCCAAAATCATCGGGAGGAAAATCGGAAAAATCAGGGGAACGAGCTACCATTTCCTGAAATTCACTGGGGGAGAAGCCGGTAGCATCCCTGAACTGGCGAGAAAACGTCGAGCTGTTCGAAAAGCCGGAGCGGGTGGCAATATCCTGGAGGTTTCCTTTGCCTTTTGAGGCCACAATCATTTTTCTTGCTTCGTTAACCCGTAGGCGGCGCATCAGTCCGAAAAAGTTGGTACCGCTAAATTCATTGATGGCCTGCGATACATACTTTTGATTGGTGGCTAATTTAGAAGCCAGGGATTGAATGTTAAGTTCAGGGTCGAGGTAAAGTTTTTCATTGTTGAGCAATAAAATCAATTCTTTATATCGCTCCAGGATGGGTAATTGTTCGTTATCTTCTTCCCTTGGAGTAGGAGGAGGCCTCAAACTTTCCGAAGGTGGGAAGTAATTATCCTGGGTGGCTTCAGCGAGGTTCAACCGGAAGAGTGTATTGGTATATCGCTTCAGGCGGAAGTAAAGAAAGGTAATACCGATAGAAGCGATAAGGAGGAAGCCGAGCAATAAGAAGGTGATTAGCAGCTGACGATTGCGTTGTTGGATATCGCGTTCCAGTTCCTGCTTAGCCGTCAGGAGGTTAT
>CAYTNI010000010.1:0-23082 GCA_964439115.1 uncultured Saprospiraceae bacterium | reverse complement strand
AAATCCTGTAAAAGCATTAGTTGACGATCCGTCATACCCCCTGAAACGGGTATCACCGCCATACCGAGTTTTTCCCCGCCGTAATGCAAGCCCAAACCACCGGTAAAAAGCCCATAGCCATAAGCATTGTGGAGCTTCATACCCGGTCGTGCACCGGCCGCACAAAGAGAACGCGCCACCACATCGGCAAACATCTCTATATCTCCTGCGGTATAGCCTACCACGGTGGGTTTTCCTGTGGTGCCACTACTGGCGTGAATCCTAACCAGTTCATGAGGAGGTACGGCGAATAACCCAAAGGGATACTGGTCGCGCAGGTCTGCTTTACGGGTAAAAGGGAAACGCACTATATCTTCAATACCGCGCACCTTTTGTACGTCAATGCCGTGCAAATCCCATAGGCGCTTGTAAAAGGGCTGTTGACGATACATGTAGCGCACCAGTTCCACAAACCGCTCGCTTTGCAGTGCCCGCAAACGGTGCAGAGGCATGGTTTCAAAGTCGGGTTGAAATATCATACGCGGGTACACGGATTACGCGGATTGGGAGGATAGAAGAATAAGCATATATAATGGAGTTGCGGTGGGCGGCTTTTACAGGAGCCGGCAGTAGCGGTAAAGACAAAAAAACGGCTGTATGGCTTTGGTTTACTTTGCCTGCCTGGCCTCCTTTGTACCCTTTGTGGTTAAGATGTACTGCTTCTTCTTAACCTCAAAGGGCACAAAACAGGGTGCAAGGGAATAGTGTAAGAATTAATATTCCGGATGTGCGGGCTTGTTCTGAAGGATATCTTCTATCTTTTGAAGAATTTCCGGCGTTAACAAGGATACTACCTGGGCTGATTGCAGGGTTTCTTCTAATTGCTCGACCTTGGAAGCACCCAGGATAACCGTACTCACATTGGGATTGCGCAGGCACCATGCGATGGCCAATTTGGGCAAACTGACGCCCAGTTCTTTGGCAAGTTCGTTCAATTGGGAAGCTTTTTCGATACGTTCGGGCCTTAGCGCCGAGTTCTTGAGCCACTCCATTCCGGCCATGGCCAATCGAGTATCCTCCGGGGTATCCTTGATATATTTTGGCGTAAGCACACCTGAAGCGAGGGGCGACCAGATGGTAGTACCCAGGCCAACGGTTTTGTATATCTGGCTGTATTCCACCTCCATTTTATGCCGGTGAAACATATTGTATTCGGGTTGCTCCATGACCGGACCGGCGAGATTGAGTTGCCGGGCTACCATGTGGGCTTCCATGATTTCCTGTGCGGACCATTCTGATGTGCCCCAATAAAATATTTTGCCCTGCTGGATGAGTATGTTCATGGCGCGGACAGTCTCCTCGATGGGAGTATTTTTATCAGGGCGATGACAGAAGTACAAATCCAGGTATTCCACCTGAAGGCGGCGCAGGGAGGCTTCGCATCCCTCCATAATATGTTTGTGGCTCAATCCAGTTTGATTGGGCTTTTTCTCGCCGGCGCCAAAAAATACTTTGCTCGACAACACGTAGCTGCTGCGATCCCAGCCCGTTTTTTTCAAAATTTTACCCATTACCAGTTCGGCCTGACCGCGCGCATAAATTTCGGCATTATCGAAAAAGTTGACCCCCTGGTCGTAGGCAACCTCCATCAGGCGCTCTGCCACATCATCGCTGATTTGCTTTCCAAAAGTCAGCCAGGATCCCAGCGACAGCGCGCTGACCTGCAAACCACTTTTCCCAAGTCTTCTGTATTCCATTTTTGTCAATTTGATTTGGTTTTAAAAACTATTCCGGTCTTCAGTCCTAAGGTATATAAGCTCCGGTTTACCTCCGGGGTGTCTCGCAACAAAGCAGTGTACCAGAACTGGAAGGTTGGCTGTGCAAAGAAAACAATTTTTTCTCCAAAATCGCGTTGCCATCCAATCCCTGTTTGAAATGCCAGTTGCAAGGGGGAAAACATACCTCGGTCCTGTCTTTGTCTGGAACGCCCCAACCGCTCTGCACTAAAATAGGTAATATCTTCACTGAAGGCCAGCCCCCATGCTGCGCTGAACCCCATGGTGAAGTTCATCCGGTCGCGGTCATTCCAGGATTGTAAAAATAAAATCTCCGCCGGCACTTCAATGCGCAGGATGCGCTGTGCTGTTTGCCATTCCAAAGCGCCCTCCGGCGCCTCCTGACCTGCAGGAAGAGTTTCCCGAACGGTCCGATAGCCGGATTCTACCAACTGAATGCCTGTTCGGAACCCCGCGCGTTCTGCACGCCATTGCACAGCCAGTCCCAATCCGAGGGAAGGCCTGGAGATTTCCCGGGCCTCCAGCGAGTCCACAATGCCCGGCGCGGCAGTCGTGCCGGCAGCAAGACGAGCTCCTGAAAAGTGGGGGAAAACCGCAAAGCCTACCTGAGCGCCTCCCTGTGCAAAAATTCTCCCACTCCACCCTATGCCCACAAGCATTGGCAAGAGGAGAAACAAGGGGTAATTAAAGCTCCATCCCAAAAATTTCACATGCTGCATACTGCTGATTTTACGGTTTTTTTCCGTATTGGCTCACTATCCACTCCATCCAGGGCGCGGGCAAAACTTTGTTCAGCCATACGGAAAACTCCTGGAGGGGCGGCCCTATGGCATAGCGGTTGCGCAATCGGCCAACTTGGATTAATTGTTCAATGCGGCGTGCGGCTTCATTTGCCGAAAGGCCCTTCAACACGTTGCTATTCATAGCCGAATATGCCTTTTCAAAACGCTCGCGATACCCTTCGTCTTCCAGATTGCAATCTTTGATGCGGTGATCATTGATGGCGGTATTCAAATCGCCGGCAAGAACGGTACAACACTGAATGCCGAATACACCAACCTCATGGCGCAGGGCATCGGTGGCTAGGGCAAGAGCGGCCTTGGTGGCGCTGTACAGCCCGCGAAACGGCAGTCCCATCTCCCCGCCGATGGAACCGATGTTGATAATCCGTCCTCCACCCTGACGACGCATCACCGGCAGCACAGCCTTGCAAACGCGCACCACACCATAGACGTTGGTATCAAAGACCCTGTGTACATTTTCCAGTTCCAACTGTTCCATGGGGCCTGCAAGACCAATTCCGGCATTGTTGATGACCACATCAATGCGGCCCTCTTTTTCCAACAACACCTGAACGGCGGAACTCACACTCCGGTCATCGGTCACGTCCATCACCAGCATATTCCAGGGCGTGGCATCGGAAGGTTTTCGACTTGTACCAAAAACTATGTAACCCTTTTGATGGAGAAATTCCGCCAGGGCAAGACCCAATCCCGAGGACGCACCGGTGATGAGTACAACTTTAGACATGATTTTCAGATTAATGGTGAATAAAGTGTTTGAAAAGCAGCCCCCAAAAAATCCGGCAAATCTCCGGCCAGAAGAGCCTCCTGCCCCATTCGGCTTGCCCCAAGGTCTCCTGCGAGACCGTGTAAATATACCCCGAGGATTGCGGCATCGCGAGGGGCGTACCCTTGAGCCAAAAGCCCGACAATCAAACCGCTGAGCACATCTCCACTGCCGCCTGTTGCCATACCCGGATTACCTGTCGAATTGAAAAATACGCTCCCGTCAGGACAAGCGATAGCTGTGTATGCGCCTTTTAACGCAATTATGACGCCGTATGTTTTGGCTTTTTCTCGCAATAAAGCAATTCGGTCGAATCCATTGTCCGTAGGTCCAAAAAGCCGTTCAAACTCCCTGGGATGAGGGGTCAGGATGGTATTGGGGGGCACCAACGGCCACCATTCAGGGTGTGTGGCCAGCAGGTTAAGCGCATCGGCATCCAATAAAAGAGGTACCTGGCAGGTTTCCAAAAGCCCTCGGAGCATCTCCGCTGTTTGTGGCGCCTGACCTATGCCACAACCTACCCCTATAGCCCGGAAAGGCGAAAGATCAGGAAACCCGTGGAGTATTTCTTCGCCCTCATCAGGGTCTGCCATCGCCTCCGGATTGGAAATCTGAAGCACTTCGTACAAACAGGCCGGGCATCGGGTAGTTACCAGCCCTGCGCCGCTTCTGAGACATGCACGGGTGGCGAGGATAGCGGCGCCGCCTTTTCCGCGGCTACCCATCAGGAGCAGGGCATGGCCGAAGGTACCCTTGTGGTCGAAACGTTGCCGGGGCCGATACAGCGCAACAACCTCGCTGAAGTCGGTATAGTGCCAGGAAGTCGGCGTTTGCCGGATAAAATCCGCATCTAAGCCGATGGATTGTACTACCCAATTTCTTACCCGGTGGTGGTTCTCGGGAAAAAAGAAAGCCAATTTTGGTAGTTCAAAACAAAAGGTATAATGGGCTTCGATACATGCCCCCAAGGTGGGCGCATCGGCCAACAACCCGGATGGAACGTCAATGGAAACCCTTAATACGTTTGCTGCATTGATGTGTTCGATAAGCTTTGCCCAATATCCCGTTACCGGCCGGTTCAACCCCGAACCAAAAATAGCATCCACCACCAGGGCATTTTGTGGCAGGGCTGGAAGTGGGTCGTTTTCAGCCAGGATAAGGGTGGGAATCGGTTCATCTGTCGGGAGCCGCTCCCAGTTGGCTTGAAAATCAGCGGATACGAATTCCCCAATGGCACATCGGACCAAATTCACATAAAATAAATGCCGATGCAGCAGGCGGGCAGTTACCAGGCCGTCGCCGCCATTGTTTCCGGGCCCGACAAATATCCAGACCGGGCGTCTATAATCTTCCAGATGTGACTCTACCCATAGGGTAAAAATTTTGGCTGCCCGCTCCATCAAGTCTGTAGAACTGATAGATTCACGGGAAATGGTGGCAGCATCCAAAGCCCGCGTTTGCTCCGTACTTAAGATTTTCATGAGCCTATTTTAAGTGTTAATATTCACTGAGGGTAGTTAAAATCCATTTAAAACCAGGGTCAAAAATACCATACTCCACCATAAAAAACTGCAACCTCCACCTAAAAGAGAAGAATAGGGTGAAGGAACGGCAATGGAATAATAACGCCATTTTCACAGGTTTTGTTATCCATAACTTATCTAAAATTTTAAAAAATTCAAAAAAACAGCATTAAAAAACGGAAACCCCTGTATTTATTGGATAAAAAACCCCATTTTACCCCAATAGACCAGTGAAAGGAATAGTGTATCGGGAATATGTAACAGGACCACAGCATTTCCCCCAGCCTTTGTCAAGTGGAAGAAGGATACTTATTATTGAAAGTAGCGCATAAAAAAACCGGCGTAGTCTCCCACGCCGGTCTCTTTAATTAAAAACACTACGGTAATTCAACACATGTTGTTATTCATTAATTTCTTTTAATCAACATTTTGCGCGTAATTGACCCCAAAGGCGTAATCAATTCGTAGTACATTACACCAGAGCCTGCGTAGTTATCCAAATCGAAAACCATTTCATGATAACCTGCGCTGCTCCAGGCTTTTTGCTCTGTAATCATTCTGCCGCTACCATCGAAGATGCGGATCCGAACCTCACAGCTTTCCGGTATTTCATAGCCAATCGTAGTTCTGTCGGTGAAGGGGTTCGGGCGGTTCTGCCACAAACTCAGGCCTTTCACGGAGGGCTGTTCAGTGCCGGTCAGTGTAGTAAACCACAAATTCACACCCCCTGAACGATAGTCACTGAAGGTGAATGCCTCGGGAATCATTGCTGTTTCGTCAATTTCCATAGCCTGGCTCAACATGCCGCCGCCCTGCTTCACGCGGAAACGCACCCTGAAGACCGGTGTATCGCTCATCACCTGATTGGCCTGACCTGAGGCAAACGCAACTTGCATTACACCATCTGCAACTCCAAATACCGGCGCAATCGAAGAACCGGTCACTGGCTCGACAGCAAGTAACTCCAGCTTATCTGTATCAAAGCCCAACGCAAATTGATAAGCCATCAGCGACTCGACACCCATTGCCCGGAACTCTGCCAGGACTTCCGAACCGGTAATCAGGCTGGCATCTGTAACCATCCATCCGAGGTCCTCTCCTTCGTTGGAGGTGAATGCACCGGCCGGGTTGGTGTTGGGCATAATTATATCCCCCAGTTTAATACCGATGAAATCTCCATCCGTCGGCGCACAAGGATCCGTAATCTGAAGCGTGGTTTGGTAAGTTGTCCAGTTGGAGGAATTCAATGCCTGCGACTCCGGCACGAACACCCAGGTGCGATTTTCGAAGGTAAGACGTGCGGCGAGGTTTCCGGTGATGGCCTGCAGAATTCTCGAAGCATCGGTACTATTCACCAATTTATTATTATCCACGTCTGCTGCTATCAGCTTGTAGGGGTTGGATATTGGGTTACTGAAATGCGCAAGAATCCTGGATGCATCGGCACTAGTTAATCCATCAGCACCACCACTCAACCAGGCGCGGTTTTTAGAAGCACTTATGATGAAATTATTTCCTGATGTCCACTTCACATTATACCCTCCGGTGGAAGATGAGTTTACTGTATGTCTTACGGTATTGGTACTTCCGGAAACTTCAGACAATGTCACCGTAGCATTTGCAACGCCTAGCGATAAGTTATCCACAAACTTCAGCACACCTGTTTGGTCAATGCCGCAGTTCAGTACGGTCACTGTTTCTGTATCGGAAGCGGTACATCCGCCAGGATTTACGACCGTGAAAGTAACCTCGTACGTCCCTGCGCACACCGCACTCACATCCAATTCAGCGGTGGTACCATCAGTAGAGACCAGTGCACCTGCAGGTACAGCAGTTGTTGTGAAGACCCCTACGCCCCCGGTCGTCTCAAAGATTATGTTTTCGTTTCCAAAAGCACATACCGGATTGTTTACCGCACTCAGCGTAACCGCAGGCCCCGACTGCAACAGAACCTCTACAAAATCGTTAGCGGCGCCGCAGGCATCATTAGGATCATCTACACTAATGGTAAGCATTACAGTACCGGCGGAGATATCGGCCGCACTTGGGCTATAGACGGTATTCAGTGCCTGGGCATCCGCAAAAGTACCTGTTCCGGAACTGGTCCATACTCCTGAAGTCGCATTACCGGTGATAGATGCGGAGACTTCAATATCGGCACCACCACACACGGCTGCCGGGGCGGTGGCTGTGACCTGAGGTCCTTCCGTTGTCGTAATGGCAATTGAAACGGCCTTCACATCGCAATTTTCATCTTCGCCCGTGAATCGTACCAGCACAGTTCCCACCTCGGAAGGTGTAAATTGGGTTACCAGGCCTCCAGGATTGCTGAACGAACCGCTTACTGCCGTCCATTCCACCACGGGGTTAGTCCAGGTACCCACCAAAATTCCGGTGAGCGTAACGGAACTACCCAAACATACATTCATACTAGACGCGGAGATCTCCAGTGATGGATTCACAATGGTCACAACCCTGGTATCCGAGGTTGGTCCACAACCCTGACCGGGGTTGGAAGAGGTAAGTGTAAAGACTACCTGAGTTCCATCATCCACGGTTGAAGGTGCGGTATAACTTGCACCGGTAACGCTGGTAGAGCCCGTCAATGTACCCGGAGCTCCAGCTTCCATACTCCAGCTTCCGGTGTAAGGCGCCCCCAGGTAACTGATAGAGGCTCCGGATAAATCTATGGTGCTGCCCGCACACACGGTTAAGTCAACACCGGCATCGGTAGATACACCGGGCGTCACGGTCAGACTAACGGTGTTTGATTGTACCGAGGCACAAGCATCACCGGAGTTCCGAATCACCACGTAGAAGGTATGCGTCGAAGGAGAGGTAGTGCCGTTTTGGGTACTGATAGTCGGCTCATAGGTTGCTGTATTTGCACCAGGTATTGCCACACCATCCATATACCACTGATATTCCGGATCGAGCAGGTTACCTGCAGTAACAGAGAGAGCCGTGAAGGAACCTCCGGAGCAGATATTTTGGGAAACCGGCTGTGAAATTATGGTTGGTTGGAGTACAATGGTTACATTAAACTGCGTCGTCGTGGTACAGGCGCCCTGCGTTTCCACTAAGGTAAGGGTATGACCCGAGCCGGGTTGAGCATTCCACTGCACGCTGATGGAATTTGAGTTTGAAGAACTGACAATGGCTCCGCCAGAACTTAAGTTCCACTGATACGTTCTGCCCGTTTCCTGGGCAACTTCGTAGGTCTGAGTAGTTCCCGAGCATGGTGTCAGGTCATTGTTTGGCGCAAGAAGCACTGCCGGATTGGGCGTATTGACGACATTGAATTCCAATTGTCCGGGGCTACCGTTAGGTGTACAACCCGCTTCGTCACCGGCAATTATCTGAATGGTAAGGCTTCCTGAACCTGTAGCGCTCAATACGACGAAGTTGCTCTCCGTCACCAATGAACTTCCACCTACACTCATGGGAGTGCCGTTCAAGGTGATACCGCTTGCCGTTCCACTCACTACAGACCAGGTATATCTTGGGTTATTGGCGATGGAGCCGGCGCTGATGGTGCGCGTCTCCCCTTCGCAGAGCGTCAGTGAACCATTGGGATTGACACCGGTAAGTACCGGCGTTGGGTTAATGGTGACAGTTACGTTAAAGGTACTACCTGCACATGCTACACCTCCCGAGGTACTTGTCGTATTAACCGTAAAGACCACATCACGTGCAAAGTTATTCAGGTTCAGGAAGGTCGTATTAATCAAGTTGCCCGTACCTGATGTGGCACCATCCACCACCGTAACTCCGGAAGGAAGCGTACCCATTACCCATGCCATCGTGGTTCCTACCGGTGCTCCAGCGTCCAGAATGGTGCCAACCGGAGTATTATTGCAAATTGTCTTATCCTGATTGCCAATGGCCGATACGGCGATTACGGTAAGCGTTCCGGCACCCCCTGATACGGAGGTACAACCGGCCTGTTGGGCGGTAAGACGGTACTGATATACTCCCGATGCGGTAATTCCACTAACTCCCAGGTTAGTAGTTGTAATACCTGAATAAATTGCTCCGGTGGGGATGCCGGCAGCAACAGCATTCCAGGACATACCTCCATCTGCTGAATACTCCCAAAACGGAGTATAAGTCCCTGTACCACCGGTAACTGCTGCACTGAAGCTAGTAACTGCGGAAGTGGCGGGGCATACCGCGGCGTCTGCCGGGGTGCCAACCGCTGGAGTCGTCGCTGACCAGGTAGCTATGGTTGTCCAGTCTTCAGATGTTCCGTCACAACCAGTACCGGAGCATGCCCGGCGTGTCTGTAGCGTTACTACTTCCCCGGCACCTATGGTGTATTCGAAATTTCCACTAAAGACACTGGCGTTCATACCGTTTATGAGAAAACGATATTCATCGACACATGTGCCTGTGCCGGATAATCCTGCAGTAAATGTAGCGCTAAGAATTGCACCCGAACATACATCTCCGGGCGCCGGTGAGGAAGTGGCCAGTCCGGGATGCACAGGGTCATCCACGATAACTACTGAAGCCACTGCACTGCTCAGCATACCGCAACCTTCACCTGAAGCACTTACCACCACGCGGTAGTAGTTCGTGCCACTTACCCCGGAAACGGGTTGGTATTCAGCACCAGTCGCCCCGCTAATTGGGGTAAAAGGCCCGTCAGGGTCACTGCTGGACTGCCATTCATAGGTCAGTGCCGGTGTACCGCCAGAAGCGATTACACTCAGGGTGCCGGTACTGCCGATGCAATCTGTGAAACCCACCGGCTGGCTGGTGATTTGAATGGGTGCCACTACAGTCCAGGTAGCCAGCACGGCACTCACATCTCCGCAACCCGTACAGGATGCACGCGTACCCCTTATTTCAACTATGCCCGTTGCAGTCGTTGGGATAGTGGTACCCGCAGCGTAAGGGAGCCAGCTACCTGCTATTTCTCCACTAGGTGTGAAGCGATATTCAAATATATCTGTGCAAGAGGTGCCGCCGCCGCTGCCGGCACTAAACATTGCGCTGACACCCTGGCCCTGGCAAATGGAGCCTTGTGCAGGGCTGGCGCTGGCGAGCGTTGGTGCCGTAGGTGATGTCGCAATGTTCCATCGCGCCACAAGTTGCCACCCTGTATCTCCGCAGTCAAAATTGCCTGGACAGTATCGGCGCACCTGTACTAATATCTGAGAGCCTACTGCAAGTCCGTCAGTTGGTATGGTAAATGGTGAAACAGGGACACTCTCGTAAGATATTCCCCCGTTGACGGAGTATCGCACCACATCTATACATCCCGCTCCCGGCGCACCACCGGTACCGCTATTCCAGGTGAAAGAAAGCGGAGCAGCTACACATACTCCAGAGCTTGGCAGTGTTCCTTGAGCATTTGTCAAAGGAGTGGTACTTAAAAGAGCAGGTGCCTGGACGTCAGGATATACCCGCCATACGGCTACCACATTCCAGTTTTCACTACTTCCGTCACAAGCAGCACCGGTGCATTCCCTACGGGTTTCCAGTACCACTTCTGTATCTGTTGAAGTGGTAGTATAGTTAAAAGGACCTGTGAATTCTACCGGCGTCCCACCGTTGATTATCCAGCGATAACCATCTGTACAACCGTCTCCACCCGAACCTGCTGTAAAGGTTGCATTCAACTCTTGACCTACGCATACATTTGAAGTGAGTACGCTTCCGGTAGCATCAGTTGCCGGTGTTGCACCGGAAAGTGCAGGCGCACTTGGATCCTCCACGACAGTCCAGGTCTGAATCACCTGAGCCTCGCCGCCGTCACATCCACCTCCGGTACAAATCCTGGAGCTGCGAATCTGAATGACCCCGGGCGTATTAGCGGTATATTGGAACGGTGGTGTAAAGGACACCCAGCTCGTTCCTCCATCCAGACTGTATTCTGTAAGATCGGTACAAGTGCCGGCACCTCCAATGCCACTGGAGAAAGTGGCCTCCAGGGAAGCTCCGACACAAACCGAAGCTGCCGCAGGCGTAGCGCTAACAACGGCCGGACGCTCAGGGTCGGGCACCACGCTCCAGGCTGCTAATTCTACCCAGTCTTCGCCAGGACCTTCGCAGGCTGCCCCGCTGCATATTCTTCGACCGCGAATTTTAATCTGATTGCCGGCATCATCGTTGGTGGTCATGTGAAAGATCTGGTTCGAGATAACCGTTGCAGGGTTATAAGTCAAACCGCCGTCAAGAGAAATTTCATACTCATTTATGCAGGTTCCCACTCCGTTGATGCCATTCGTTACCACCACGCTAAGCGGCTGGCCTACACAAACTGTGGCGCCATTGTCGGGAATATGGGCTGTTGATGATGGCGAACTTGGGTCATCTATGACTTCCCAATAGCCCACCACCTCCCAGTCTGAGTCTGTACACCCTGCGTCCGAACAACCTATTCTACGGGTACGCACCCGAATATCCGGGGTCAGGGTTAATCCAATTATCGTAGTAGTGGATACCCATTTGTCATTGACCAACGTTACGGAAAGCGGCAGCCAGTTCAACCCTCCATTCCAGGAGTATTGGAAACCGTCAGTACATCCATCCAAACCGCCGGTTCCGAGGAGGAATCTCATCAAAATATCCTGCCCGTCGCAAATCAACCAGGGGTCGTTCTCCGTACCTGATCCTGAGGAGCCCAGGGTGGTGCCATTACCAGTCAAATCCAGAACCGGTCTGGCGGGCTGCGGCACCACCGTCCAGGTGGCGAGATCCTGGAAGTTGTTGTCCATACAGTCTAATCCTGTCGTGCAGTTGCCACGACGGCCTTGAACCTTAACTACGCCGATTCCGTCCGCAGACAGCAAATCTCCAGGCGTGTAATCCGACCAAATGACTCCACCGTCAAACGAAATGCGATATTCATCTGAGCAGCCAATACCTCCCGAGCCGGATGTAACACTCACACCAAACTGCGTACCAACGCATATTGTTCCCTGCGGTGGCATGGCCGAGCTCAGCACCGGGTTGGTAGGATCTTCCACCGTGGTAACTGAAACAATAGAGGAGGTAGCCGTGCCACAACCTAATCCAGAAGCGCTTATCTGAACGCGGTAATAACTGGTGCCGGCAATCGTACTTGATGGTGTATAGTTCGAAGCGTCTGTGCCAACATCAGTTGGGCTGGAAAAATCAGCGCTGCCACTCTCCTCCCACTGATACGATAGTGCGGGCGTTCCTCCGGATACCGTTACACCCAGGGAATTCGTTCCGCCTATACATTGGGTGATGTCTGAAAGATCAGCGGTGATGGTAGGATCAGCTACCACAGTAACTGTCGAGGGCTCCGAAACTTCGCTGATACAGTGCTGACTGGACATGCCCTGTTGCACCTGTACGCGGAAAACATCCGTAACATCTGCTGTAGAGGTGTTGGCGTTCTTACTGGCTCCCGTCCCGGCAGGGTTAAAGCCGCTACCACCGTAGTTGTTATCCCAGGTGAATGTAGCCGTTCCTCCAATACCTCCCGTAACGGAAGGCAACAATTGGACTACAGCGTCCTGGCAAACCGTCTGGTCGGCAGGAAGCGCAACCTCCGGATCAGCAATCACCGTGACCTGAGTCGTTCCTGTACCTGTAATGGTACATCCCCAGTTGTCCGTCACCAGTCCCGAATTGGCCAGCGCGAAGGTTACTGTACCCACCGTACCTAAGTCGATGGTATTTACCGCATCACCGGAGGAAACACCTGTCACGGCATTGACACCAACACCGTTGACGCTATAGGCATAGTTATAGGTTGCCCCTGTGCTGCTAGCTCTTACTACAGAAAGTGCAAGCTCCGAGGTGCCGTCCTTACAAACCTGCGAATTGGCGTCTGCCGCAAGTTCAAGACTGGCACTGGTCATCCTGCGAACTGTAATCACGACATCCTGTGAGAAGTCATTGCAACCTGCACTTCGTCCAGCCGCATTCACTACCGCCCTTACCCGTAAGGTATAGGTAGCACCGTCAGTGGCATTTACAGGAGGTGTGAAGGTCACCGCATGAGGCCCAGCAGAATTGAGCGTGGTACTACTCAGCACTGAGCCCGCTGCAATAGCCGGCGATATCATTTCCCAAGTGTAATTATAAGTTTCGGGTAAAACGAGACCTCCACCCGTTGCTACCGCTTCGAGGGCAAGCGTAGAACCATAACAAACATCTGCCGTGACTGCCTCCTCGGTCTCACCCGATTTTCTGATAATGGCTTCCACCTGGGGGGAAATTTCCACGTTGGAAGTTGCCTGTGCCGGGCAACCTGTGTTGCTGTCAATCAACAACAAGGATACTTCAGCCATACCAGCCGTCAAACCTGTAATATATGTTGGGGTTGATGCGGCATTATTGGTAAAGGTTCCCAGAGAGCCTCCAGTGGTAATATCAGACCATTCGAAAATGTATGTTCCGGAGCCGCCCGTAATGGCAGATGTCATCGCCAATAAATTGCCAACACATAACTTGTAGTTGGAAGGCGAAATACCCACCACGAGAGGACTATTGATTACGCTAAACCCACCTGCAGTGGTTGTACTTCGGCATCCACCAATGCTGTTGGTCGCTGTGTAAGTAAACGTCAATCCACTGGACACAGTAGAAGGCCTGTACCGTGCCGGTCCGGTAGAAGTACTGCCGGAGGTATAATCTCCTAAATTGACGGCCTGACCCCAAAGTGACTGAATGGTGCCCGTTCCTCCACCAACAATCTCTGAAGGTGTTTCCAAAGTAAGATAATAATCACCGCTGGTACACAATTGCGTAAGTGGTGTGGAAGGAGGTGTCAGTGAAGGCACCACAGAAATCTGGATGCCGTCTGGTGCGGTCACACCGGAATATACCGTTGTAATTAATGGCGTTGCGGTCGTATTACAGCCGTTGTTGTCCACCACGGTAAGGCCAAAAACGGCCTCCCCGGTTGACCCCGGCCGATATGCCATGGTCACAGGACTGGTAAAGGTTCCTGAAGCCGGATTAATGAATGAAGCCGTCGAGCCAGGTCCCGTCTTCGTCCAGGTATAAGTGGCGGGCGCAGCATTCACCGTGCCGGTAGCCCGAAGAGTAATACTGTCCATGCCGGTACATAAACTGGTCAGCGTGGCATTGTTGGGATTATCCATAATGCTAATCGCAACGGTGGGTGCTGCAGGAAATACCAGCAAATTCGCATTGCGGGAAATCATACAGCCGTTGGTTTCGCTAGCGGTAAATGTAACGTCAATAATACCTGTCGCACTTGGTGTAAAAGTAACCTCATGCGCAGAAGTTGAAGAGAATGCTCCATCACCGGTACCGCTCTTCGCCCAGGAATAGGTGGTACCGGATACCGCACTGGCAGCACCGGTAAGGGTAACCGGAGAAAGGTTACACAGGTTGTTGGTGGTGCTGTTGAAAGGGTTGGTGATTTGAATTGCACTCAGTATTGGGCTGGTGTTATTTACCGTGGTATTCAACGTAGCTGAACCCGTACAGGAGCCGGAAGTTCCGGTTTCCGTATAGATAAAATCCAAACTTCCCGCACCCGTGGGAATATATTTCAGGGTGGTCACTCCGCCGCTGATGGTGCCCGTGAGCATGGTACCGGCAGCAACTATGCCCGTAGCTGTACCGGAGAAGGTCCAGGCGTAAGTATTGCCATTGGTGCCCGCTACCGTAAGCGTGACCTCACCGCCCACGCAAAGCTGGTCGGAGGTGGCATGGTTGGGATTGCTAACCACAATACTTGGGCTTGGTGCGCTGAATACCGTAATGGTTCCAGTAGCCGCAGCAAGACCACAACCACCTGTTAATGGAATGTTATAATTGAATACCCCCACCGAAGTTGGCGTGCCGCTGATAGTAATGGTACCAGATGAGAAACTTGCCTTTACCCCCGGCGGTAGCCCATTCGCGCCGGCTACACCATCATCGGAAATTCCGGCTGCGCCCACCGTAGTGATGGTCACCGAAGGAATTGCTGAATTGACACACACCGATGGGTTCTCAGATGGCGCTGAGGCGGTATTGACAGAAATGATATTCAACGTTCCCGTGGCAAAAATAGCGCCACAGCCGCCATCCAAAAGAATGGAAAACGCGTATTCGCCCGCCGTGGTGGGCGTCCCGCTGATGGTAATGGTGTTGGATGCCCAGGATGCCGTTAAGCCGGGAGGCAAATTGGTGAGAGTACTAATGCCCGTCGCCCCGGTGGTGGTAAACGTAATGGGTGTAATGACCTCATCAACGCATTCTGTAACCGTTCCCGAAAGGGAAGATACTGTATTGCTTGCCGTCACCGTCATCATACCTGTGGCATTCACTATGCCGCAACCACCGTCCAAAGGAATGGTGTAGTTAAACGTACCTGATTGTACCGGCGTACCGCTTACCGTAATAACATTGCCAGCCCAGGAGGCTGTTACCCCGGTGGGTAATCCCGTTGGCGTGCCAATGCCGGTAGCGCCCACCGTATTGAAGGTAACGTTGGGCATGGCCACATTGAAGCATACCACCGGACTGGAGGATGCCGCAGACACCGTATTAGTGGCAGAAACGGTAATCATTCCTGTCGCATTAAACGTCCCACATCCGCCGGAGAGCGGAATGGAGTAGTTGAAAGTACCCCGCTCCAGCGCCGTCCCACTGATGGTAATGGTGTTGGAAGCCCAGGATGCCGATAATCCGAATGGTAAGCCGGTGGCAAAACCTATGCCGGTGGCACCAGTTGTACTGTGGGTTACGTCGGGCGTAAGCAACTCGTTGAAACACACGGTTGGAGTGGCAGAGGCCGCACCGACCGTATTGAGCGGATTTACGGTCACCGTGGAAGTCACCGTGGCTGTACATCCTATGTCATCGGTAACAATAACTGTGAAGGCCGCGCCAGTACTTACCGTAATACCGGAAGTAGTAGAGGAAGCACTATCGTCCCATAAGTAAGACGTAATGGTCCGCCCCATACTTGGTGTGGCATTTGCCGTTAGCGTGGCCATGTCGCCAATACAAATGGTGCCGTCATCGGCTACAAGCCCCGAGTTTTCATCCACCGTAATGGTCGCGAGGACCGGGTGCTCCGGCTGCGTGATTTCGAAGGTTTTGACCGCCGTACAGCTATTCGCTCCACTTTCAGTGACCGTTACGGTATAGGTTCCTGCCGAAAGTCCGGATACTGTGGTGGTGGTAACAGAACCGGCATTCGGCGACCATAAATATGTATAAGGCGCAGTGCCCCCGATAGCTGAAACTGAAATAGCACCGGTATTTTCTCCATAACAATTTACATCCGTCTCTGAGATGGTATTGACCATCAGACCTCCATCCACCAGCGTGACCGAGGAGGTGGCCGTACAGCCATTTACTACATCCGTTACCGTCAAAGCGTAAAGACCTTCCGTCAATCCTGTTGCCGTAGCAGTGGTTTGCCCATTACTCCAAAGGAAAGACGAGGAAAGATCCACCGTTGCCGTAGCGGTTCCGGTCATCGCCGTGGGACAATCCGGATTGGCAAAGGTAATCATGGGGATGGGGGTTGGATTCACCTGAATGGTTTTCATTTCAGTATCTGTACAGCCGTTAGATGCCGTCACAGTTACCGTATAAGTGGTAGTGGCCGTGGGCATCACTACAACCGTAGGCGTCGTCAAACCATTACTCCAGCTATAGGTCCCCCCTCCGCTTGCGGTAAGTACAGCGCTGTTGTTGTCGCATATTTCACCATCATTATCGGTATCACCTGATGTTTCCGACAAGGCAATGGCTGCGGTTGGAGTGGAATTCACCGTGATGGTACCCATCGCCATGGAGGCTCCACAGGCGCCGGTGAGCGGTATCTGATAGTTGAATACGCCAGGCTCGGTGGGCGTACCGCTTACCTCCACCGTATTGGTACCACTGTTAAAGATGGCCGTAACCCCGCTCGGCAGCCCGGTGGGGGTACCGATGCCGGTTACCAGGGTGGTGGTGAAGGTAATAATAGGACTAATAGGCGTGTCTTCACACAAAGTTGGAGTAGAAGAGGCCGCACTGACCGTACAGCCTGCGCGGTACAAAGCATATTGATTGCCGGCTGTAAGTACAGGACTAAATGGTGTAGTCGTTTCATCCACAAAGTTGCGGGTATAAGCCGGCCCCGAAACAAAGGCGGTCAATCCGGTGCTGTTGTCTTCCGAGCCGCTGAACAGCTTCACGATACCGCCTGCCCCGGTGGTCAGCACCGGCGTGCCGGATATCTTAATATCGCCGCCGGTATCTTCTCCGGGGTTCTTGCTCTTTCCGGCATTCAGCACGATGGCATTTGCGGTAGCATCATCTGTGGTAATATTGGCGCTCAGGGTGATGTCCCCGGTTGTGGTTTCAATAAGCACTGGGCCGACAGAAGAGATGCCTGTGGGATTTACCGTACCAATGGTCAGGCCGCCACTAGCATCCAGGAAGGTCAGACCGCTGAGCTTGGTCGTCGCACTACCCCCGGCGAGGGTCGCCACATTGTTGGAGGCATTCGTCAGGGAATAATTGCCGGCGCCGTGAAGGCCAAGGCCATCGGCTATCAGGCCGGCAGTCTGGCTTGCGCCTATGCTGGCGTGAAGGTTAATGTCATCGCCTGTGGCGGTTAGGGTACCATTGATGGCAAGAGTGCCGCCATAAAGCGTTACCGGTCCGGTCACGGTAGTAGCCCGACCGATGGTGATATTAGCGGTATTGGTGCTTTTGCCGATGGTCAGTCCCGTGCTGTTGAGGATGTCGAGATAGGACGTATTGATGGCACTGGCGAAAGAGGGTTGATCCGCATCCGGTACAATGGAAACAGAACCCGTAGTGGTGATGGAACGGGAAGTAGCACCAAGTACCTCCAGGTTGGCAGTCTTTAGCTCTACCGTCTGAGCGCCCCCGTTGATTGAGGAAGTGCCCTCAAGTACAATTTTATCCGTGGCATCTGTCTGCGTCTCCATGGTCACGCCCTCGCCGGTCACGGAGGTGGTGCCCCGCAGGGCAATACCGACAGCACCGCTGTTCCCCTGGTTCCCAATAAAACTCACCGTACCGGCAGCAGTGATGACGTCGCTGTCCAGGTCTATACCGCTGGAGTTGCCACCGCCCTTGCCGGTGCCCTCCATGGTGATATTGCCTGCGGATTGGATGGTGACTGTACTTGCGTTTGTCAAGTCAATGGCATCTGATCCGGTACCCGTACCACTTGCGGCAATCATGGTGATATCACCGGAGGTAACAGTGCTAATGGTAATGGCATTGTGCATTTTAATACCGGAGACTGAAGCATTCGGGGGCGTACCATTGTCTGCATCGAGAAGAATGTTGCCATTGGTAGCAGTAAGGTTATCACTAATATCCATGGCGGGTGCATAAATGGTTATCGGCCCGGCAATGCTCCAAGGCGTATAGGTCCTGATATAAGAAGTGCTGGTGGGATGCCCGAGCGTTAACCCGCCTAAAGAAGACACACTGTTGATTTTCAACCACGATGCATCCCCGGATCCAACAAAATTGTTCGAATTGAGCGAACCAGCCAGGTCCATTTGGTCACCCACCCCTTCCCAGGCATTAGTATTTGGCCTGATGGTCAGGTGCCCCGTGGAGGCGATGGTAAGGGCATTGGAACTGCTGTAATCGTCAGAAATCAGGGTAATATCTCCTGAGCCGGAGTTCAGGGTCTGATTGCCGTGTTCAATGCCGTTAAAACCCTGACCCTGACCTGCCCACATCAGAATATCCCCGCCATTGGTGGTGATATCGCCGTTAAAATCTATTGGATTGGTATTAAACCCATTACCTCCCCTCGAAGGGCCATTACCCACTGTAAGCCCGTTCCAGGTGTCAGAACCATTAGAGGTGCCGGTACCGCCTATCCAGACATGCCCGCCATTGGTACTTATGTTCCTAATTCCGCTTACACCCCCATCATTATTGGATCCGTCATAATCGGCCCAGAGCACCACGTTCAACACACCTGTTCCACTCGTAGTGATGGGACCGTCTGCATTGACGCGGGCTTTGCCTTTCATGGTCAGCGTACCAGTACCCCCGGATTTGGTGATGGTTTTACCAGCAAGGTGGACACTGTTGGGGGCACTGTTGTTACTCTGGATGAAGATATCCCCTGTGGCAGAACTGGTGAGGTCGGCATTGATTTCTACGCGGCCGCCATATAGGGTAATCGGACCGGCAATGTTGGCGGTAGCGGACATATTCAACTCCTTGGTACCTGTTGCAGGGCCAATATTCAAAGAAGTGGCATTGCTGCCAAAGCTCAACTCATCGTAAATAAGCAGATCTGCGCCCCAGTCTGCACCGATGGGCTGCACGGAAATTGCCCCACCGCTGTTGATTTTGGTTACCCCAAGGGTGGATTGAGCACCGCGCGACAAATAGTCAAAATTAAGGGTCACATCGCCGGTATTGGCATCGCCGATGGTGATATTGCCCACTGCGCCGGCCGCCCGTAGGGACATACCGAAATCCTCGGAATTATCGGCACCGGTACCGGTCATGGTGATGGTACCGCCGTCAGTGGTAATGCTGGTAAGTCCTGAAGTCAATTGATTTTGGATGGCAATTCCTACTGCTTCACCGGTAAAAGATGCAGCAGCAGAAGCGTCACCGACCAGGGAGATGTTTCCTGTGCCACTGGCAATGGTCACGTCATCTGTGCCGTAGGTGACTATAACCAAACCATGATTATAGTTATGGGAATTTGTTGCCTGTGCAATCCCCTCCATAGAAATGTCACCCCCGGTGGAGGTTATGGACAAGTTTCCGACGGCAGTTCCTGCGGCTACTGCACCTCCTATATAAATTCCTGCTCCCCTTTCAGGATCGCCTGACCGTATTCCATAAAAATCAATATCGCCATTACCTGAAAGAACAGATGCATTGTAAACCGAAATACCGGCAATATTTCCATCAACAGCAGTAGCACTTCCCTTTAGTCGGATATCCCCGCCATTGGAATTGATGGTGCCGCCGCCCACATTGATACCGTGTTTGGTGTTGGTGGTACTGTTTGTGGTACCGGAGGGCACTGTCACACCGTCTATGGTTTCTGAAGCATCACCGCCACCGGCGTAGAAGTTGCCGCCATTGGTCAGGATACTTCCGACGATATCAATGTATCCACCCGAAGCGCCGTCGAGGTCGGCCCAATACACGAGGTCGCCTCCGCTACCGGTGAAGGTTTTGGATGCGTTGTGCACGATATTTCCATTGGTCTTCAGCGTTAAGTTATTGATCGAACCGGCGGTGATGCTGCCGTTTACAGTGATGTTACCTGCCCTGATTTCAAGGTCAGCCAAGCCGAGGTAAGTGACCACATCAGAGGCGTTTATGCTTGCTGCCGCAATACCGATGGGGCGCAACATGTTACCCTCTACTGTCCAGGTGCTGTTGAAGGCATCGCCACCGCTATCCACGATGGTGAGGTCGCCGAGGTTGCCGAGGCTGAATCGGTAAAGTGCGTATTTGTTGTCGCCGCTCAGTGCCGGGGAGAAGGTAGTAGTCGTTTCATCTACGCCCTCCCGGGTGTTGGCGGTACCACCTACGAGTGTGTTCAATCCGGTGCTGTTGGTTTCTCTGCCGCTGAACAGCCTGGCGATGCCGCCGGCACCGGTTGTCAATACAGGTGAACCTACTACGAGGATATCCCCACCCGTAGGATCGCCAATGCTCTTGCTTTTGCCGGCATTGAGTACGATGGCGGTAGAAGTAGTGTTGGTGGTGGTGATATCTGCTTCCAGGTTGATGTTTCCGTTGAGGGTTTCTATGGTTACGGCACCGGTAGAGTTGATGCCGGTGGGGTTGACCGTACCGATGGTGAGGCCGCCGCTGGCATCTGTGTAAGAAAGGCTGCCGAGTGGGGTTGCGACACTTCCCCCGGCGATGGTGGTTACATTATTGGATGTATTGGTCAGGGTAAAGGTGCCCAGACCTTCCAGCGCGAGCCCGTCAGCGACGATGCCCGCCGACTGGGTAACGGCCCCCGGAGAGTTGAGTTTTACATCGCTCCCGTTGGCGGTGATAGCCTTAGTGATGCTGATATTGCCGTTGGCTACAGTTCCGGAGGTGCTTTTGAAAGCGTTGACGATCAGGTCTCCATTAGTGGTGATGGGGGCTGCAATATCTACCCCGTTACCACGGCCATTATGCCCCGAGGTACCATTGAGGGTGATGGTACCACCGGCAGTGGTTAATGCTGCATTGGTTTGATTTAGAAAAATGCCCGGGTTATTGGAGGAACTTGTACTAAACGTTCCGCCACCGCCAACACCCGTAATGGTGATGGTACCGGAGCCGGTAGCCTGGACGAGGGAGTTGCCATAGACATAGACCCCTCGTTGGTTGGTATCTGGATTGCTAGACCCTGCACGGCCACCTGTACCAGTGATGTTGATGGCGCTCGAGCCGGTGATGTTGAAATTAAAAAGTACCAGACCCCAGTTGGAGGAGGATGCGCCACGGATGGACCCGATGGCATCAATGGTGATGTCAGCCCCTGTGATCGAGCCGTTTGTGAGGCTCATACCTAACTGAAGATCGGAACTATTACCTGTACCCTGAGCACGGAGCGTCACATTGCCGCTACCGGCATTGAGCACCCCGTCATTGATGAGCAAACCACCAGTGAATGTATTTAACGCAAGCTGTCCTATGGCATACCCTCCCGGCAGGCCGCCATTATCTGCGCCGCCTCCCATAACAATATCGCCCCCATTGGTATTGAGGGTGCTGGTCACATAAATAGTACCACCAGGGGTAGAAGCATTCCCGGTGGCGTCAGAATCTGACCACAGGACCACATCTCCGCCGGAGGTGGTGTAGTTGCCGGTCACACTGATATTATTGGTGGCCTTAAGTAAGGCTCCGCCGGCGTTAAGCGTTATGCTAGTTGATGATTCAATATTCGAGCCATAAGCGGTCAATGAACCGGCTGCGCTGAGTTCATTACCGTCGATTAATACCCCAACATTATTGGTAGGCTTACCTAGCGTGATTGAACCTATCCCGTTGGCATCCTGATCGAGGACAAACCATCTCGTTCTAATGCCAACCCCAAAGGAGTCATCAGAAGGCTCAAAGACAAAGTTGCCTGTACCGTTGATGTAGGGTTTACGGCTATTAAATTCGGTATTCCAGTTAAAATCCTCTCCCCTGATGCGTGTAGTGCCGGTACCGGCATTGAAGGTGATGTAACCGATGAGGAGAGTTCCCGTACCATTTTCATTAGCATCTGCATAAAATTCAATATCACCCCCTGCGGTAGTGATGGTTCGGCGGGTAGTGCCGTCATTATTAATATCAATCATTGCGTACATGCCAATAGTCGAGGCAGTAGTACTGGTAAGGTCAGCTCTGACATATATATTGCCACCAAGGAAAGAAATCGGACCCGCCGCAGTGATGGCATTGGTTTCGTGGACGATACTCTGGTTGTTGGTCGCTTTACCGATGGTAAGCCCAGACATGGTCTGGCTGTTTTGGTTCCAGCGGAACCAGTCGGTATATACTGCGGTTCCAAAGGCATCGGCTGCCGATTGCCAGGTTACCGTACCGGTAGTTGCCACTCTTGGCCTGTATCCGTTGAAACTATGTCGGTCAAATTCTATCAATATATTCGAAGAGCTTGAAGGTACCGAGGTACCGGCTTTCGAGCCAAGGTAGAATTCATTGTTGATGTACCAGTACCCATTGGCAATGCCGCCGGATTGGCCGCCGAGCATATTTATAGGTCCGCCATTGGCGAGAAGATTAACTTCCGTGCGAAAAACGGCATCGATATTATTGCTGGTATTATTCTGAGAGGTTGCAAGGGTAATACCGCCGCCTACTCCCGTGGCCATGACCGTAAACACCGCCTCCGTTTCGATACCCCAGGCATTCCCGCCGTCTCCGGTAGCGGTGCCGATAAATCGAATGGCATCTGCTGTGGTGTTGTCAGAAATAATATTTACCGCACTACCCACGTAAATACCTGATGCAGAAGAGCTGGTGTTGGTTTGACTGTAGCCGTCAATGGTGATTTTGCCGCTGCCACTGTTGATGATGCCGGTGCCAGTGAGGGGGAAAAAACCAACGCCTGATGCACCCCACTCGTTCCTAACGGTTCTGGCATATGATTTACCCCGGATGGTAATATCCCCACCACCGGAGCTTAAAGATAACACCTGGTCTATCCGAACGCCTTCCGTGGCATTTTCTGCAGAACTGCCCGTGGCATAGTCCGTGCCATTGGCATTGCCACCACCCAGGATAATATCCCC
>CAYTNI010000009.1:0-23090 GCA_964439115.1 uncultured Saprospiraceae bacterium | reverse complement strand
AAAACTCGCGCAGAATTTCCCGATGGTCTTTGGCTAATGGGAGGTTACTGCCGAGATAGTGAATGATGGGTGCATCGTATTCGTCAATTAATACGACAGTTTTGGTGCCTGTGGCGGCGAGTGCACCGATGAGCTCCCGAAATCGGGCTGCGAGCCCCTGTGTGTGGAGTGAAACCCCGTGTGCGGCGGCGAGCAGTCCGAGTTCCTGGTCGAGTGCGGCACTCAGGCCCAGACTTTGGAACCCTATGGAAGTAAGGGAGATGCGCAGAACGGGATGTTTTTTACTCCAATCCCATTTATCCTCGATCCAGAGGCCTTTGAAAAGCTCGCGACTACCTTGGTAGAGTTCATGCAGCGTAGAAATGGTGATGGATTTTCCGAAGCGGCGGGGTCGGGAGAGGAAAAAAGCACCGGGTCTTTCGGCAATGCGATACAGGAATTCGGTCTTGTCCACATACAGGAAGCTGTTTTCGATGATTTTGCGAAAATCCTGCAGGCCGAGTGGAAGTTTTTTGAGCATTTGCCGGTGGCAGTTTAGTACAAAGTTACAAAAAAAGGGAAATCATAAGCCTAAGAGATTAAACGCTTATTAAGTGATTGGCAATAGTAACTAAACACATTTATAACGCGCTATGCATCTTCCTCTGACAGCCATATTTGCATTAGAAACGTCAAGTAACGTGATTAGCAAGTGGGTGTAAGCGCCATGTGTGTGTTTCAGATATTTTACCACAAAAACCTGCACTTAACTCAAAAAGGGAGGGTCATTTCCAGTTTTCCCAGGGCAAACAACAGTAAAACTATAGCGCCGGCTACCAATCGGTAATAACCAAAAGCTTTGAAACCGTGGCGTGTGAGAAAAGATATAAATGTCTTAATGGCCAGCATGGCAACAAGAAAAGCTACGAGGTTACCGACCACCAACAGATTGACTTCCTGTGCGGACAGGGAAATGCCCAACTGGTAATAGTCGTATGTTTTTTTAACCGTTGCTCCTAACATGGTTGGTACTGCAAGGAAAAAGGAGAATTCCGCTGCTGATTGTCGATTTAGTCCTTGCGACAACCCTCCGATAATTGTAGCAGCAGACCGAGAGACACCTGGAATCATGGCTATACACTGAAATAAACCGATTTTAAATGCGGAGAGATAGCCGGGATACTGGTCTGGAGCGTGTTCCGCACGTTCAAACCAGCGATCAACTTTTAAAAATATAAAACCACCCAGTAAAAGGGTAATGCCAACAACAACGGCGTTTTCCAACAGTGCGTCAATCCAATCGCCCAATAACAGCCCGAAAAATACAGCGGGAAGAAAAGCAATAAACAGCTTGAAGTAAAAATCCAGGGATTGGAAAAACCGTCTCCAGTATAAAACCAATACGGATAGGATAGCGCCGAATTGAATGACTACCGTAAAAAGTTTGGTAAAATCTTCTTTTTCAATACCCAACGCAGTAGATACGAGGATCATGTGCCCCGTAGAGGAAACGGGTAGAAACTCCGTTATGCCTTCTACTATGGCAATCAAAATGGCCTGCCAGAGATTCAATGGGCTATTTTTTAAAAATGGCAAAAATCTCTACGACCAAGCCCGCAACAATAAGGAGGGGCGCCAGAGTAACCCTTCTGAAACTGTAAATGATATCGGGATCCCACACTTCTGCACTTGGCATGTGACCGCCGGTCATGAGGGCCAGGCCGATAAAAATCAACGCCAGGCCGACAAAAAACAGGATAAAATTAGGGCGTCCTAATATTAGGTCTTGTTTAGTGACTGCACGACTTCGGGGTGCAGCCGTTTTTCTGGCAGTGCTCGTTTCGGAGCTGATAATCTTTTTAGGCGTCGGTTTGTTTTTGCTCATGTTCAATAATTTTATTAGAATAAATCATCCACCCGAAGGCGCAGGTACTTGCGTACGACAAAAAAGGTACTCATGGTATTGACCAGAACGCCGAGCAATACCAATCCTACACAGAGCAATACCAAGGATTCAGGCTGGCTAAGGTCACCCCACTGTGGCAGATATTGTTCCAATGCACTGTGCATTCCCCATAAAATGCCTGCGGCCATGAGCCCACTTAACAAGCCGTGCCAGACTGCTCGCCACAGATAGGGCCTACTGATGAACCCCCAGGTAGCTCCAACCAGCTCCATGTTTTTAATTAGAAACCGATTGGCAAAAAGAGAAAGGCGTACCGTATTATGAATCAGCGTTGCTGCTGCAAAGATGAAAAATATGGCTATCAGGAGTGCGCCCCACGCCACTTTTTTTACATTGGCAGCAATTAGCTCAGCAACGTTCTGCTGGTAAAACACATCGCTCACACCAGGCTCCTGAATCAGCGCTTCCCGAATCCAAAGTAAACTATCGGGGTGCATGAATTCCGCCGGCACATTGAAGGTGATAATGTCAAAAAAGGGGTTGGGCATTCCAAGCCCGGAGAAATCCTCTCCAAACTCAGCCTTCATGGTTTTTGCTGCTTCCTCTCGGGTAATTTTTTTTACCGTTTCCGCCTTTACAAAACGACTTTTGCGCAAGGAGGCAATTAAAGTCTCCACCGTTTCCACATCCACGTCCTCGCGAAGTTCTGTTACTACCTGGATACTTTCACGCAAGGCAATGGCCAGGCGACTTCCGAAAAGCAGGGCATAGCCGAATAAACCCAGCATTAGAAGCACGAGTGCCATGCTGAAAATAACGCTCATGTAATTTACCCGACTTCGGTATCCCGCCTTACTGGCCATCCCGTTTTTGGTTTCAACACACAAAAATACATAAATTTCCGCCCTGAACCGGTATTATGACGCCTTACCTACAACAACGTGCTATTCTGCTCTCCCCCATCGGGCGGCGCCCCTCCTCCCAACTCGGGCTTGTGGTGGTGATTCCCGCTTATCGCGAAACCCACCTGCTGCTGAGTCTCATGGCGCTACACCGTTGTGCGTTACCGGACTGTGACACAGAAATACTGGTGGTCATTAATGATGCCGACAAAGACACTACCGAAGTGCGGCAACTCAACCTGGCCATCGCTGAAGACGTAAAACAGTGGGCTGCTTCTGTCAATCAAACGCGTCTTTGGTTTCATGTGTTGCATCATTGCGGCATGCCCGCAAAAGATGCCGGCGTGGGGCTTGCCCGTAAAATTGGCATGGATGAAGCTTGTCGGCGTTTGGAACAAGCCGGCAACCCTCAGGGAATTATCGCGTGTTTCGATGCCGACAGCCGATGTGCTCCTAACTACCTCCAGGCATTGGAAAAGCATTTTCAACACAATCCCCAATCTCCGGCATGCAGTATTTACTTCGAGCATCCGGTGCAAGGTGCGGAATTTACAGAGGAGGTGTACAAAGCCATTACAGAATATGAGCTGCACCTCAGGTACTTTATCGCAGCCCAGCGTTATGCCGGGTTTCCCTTCGCTTTCCACACGGTGGGTTCCAGCATGGCGGTTCGGTGCCGGGCTTACCAGGAGCAGGGCGGCATGAATCGTCGAAAAGCAGGCGAGGATTTTTACTTCCTGCATAAGTTTACCTGTCTGCCTCACTTTTCGGTATTGAATCAGACCGCAGTTTTTCCTTCACCTCGTCCTTCCGACCGGGTGCCCTTCGGTACCGGAAAGGCCGTGTCAAAACTTCTCCAATCCCGCCAATCGGCAAACTCTTATGCTTTCCAGACTTTCCTGGATCTAAAAGCACTCTTTGAACTTGTGCCTCAATTCTACCGAACATCACCATCGGAGCTACCTCTGCCGCCATCTGTACTTGAATTTGGAAAAACAGTGGACATGTATGAAGAAATTGCTCGTATCAAGGCAAACACCTCCAACCTGTCCTCTTTCCAGCATCGCTTCTTCCGGTGGTTCAATGCCTTTATGGTAATGAAATTCACCCATTTTGCCCGAGACAATTACTATTCCGACAGGCCGGTGGTGGAAGTGGCACAGGCGTTGCTTTCGGCAATGAATCTTCAACCGACTCATTCCCTTGAAAAACCAGAGCTGTCGTTGCTATTGATTTTTAGAAATCTCGATAATCCGCGTTCTCGTGAAGCTATATTGACGTAAAGGGTATAATCGCTTCCCAAGGGGCATGGAGTTCCAGGATATTTCCGTCAGAAGGATTTCGAAAGCGCAGGGAGGAAGCGTGAAGGGCAATAGTGTCTGTTAAAAAGCTCTTTTGAGCGCCGTACAGCGAATCGCCTACAATTGGCATGCCAGCAGCAGAAAGCTGTGCTCTTATCTGGTGAAATTTACCCTGCAGGGGCTTTATTTCCAAAAGGGCACCCCAAATTGTCTCTCCGGCTTTTCGGTAGCTCAGCGCACATCTTGCCGCATTGGGGTGCCCTTTTTTGGAGACCACTGCCCGTTTGGCCACCACATCTTTTTCCAGCCAGTGTTCCAACTTTCCGCTTTCCTGAACCGCCGTACCTTCTACGATGGCGAGGTAGGTCTTTTCTACGGTGCGGGTGGCAAATTGTTGATTGAGTAATTTCAGCGCCATGGGCTTCTTCGCCAATAGAAGAACCCCGCTTACGGGGCGGTCCAGGCGATGGACAATCCCAACAAAATCCTTTTTGCCATGTTTGCCCAGGTACTGATGAGCCCAGGCTTCCACCGAGGGATACCCATGGGATTGGAATTCTACAGCTATCCCGGCAGGCTTGTTGACGACGAGCAGTTGAGGTGTTTCCAGTAAAATGGGTATTGACAAACTATTCATGGTAAATCAGTGAGGGATTGCAATAGATTGAAAGCGTTTTCCAGCGATACACCGAAAGCAAAAATGCCGTCTTTGTGCCCGGCGGTTACCAATACGCCCCCATGGTAAAGATTCTCCTGTTGGATTAAACGTATGATTCCTCCGGTCATTTCCGGGCTGCCATACGGCACTGCAGCATCTGTAGTTGGTATTTTATAGAGAAGCCGTTGCCATATTTCAGGATGATGGGCGTGAATAACGCTGTGTACCCCCGGGCATTCCTGGTATATCGCGGCATGACTCATGGATTCCGAGGAAGCCACAATTGGCCCTTCACAGGCTACAAAGTTCTGCTCGGGTAGAGACAAAGTTACGCGGCAGTAATGTCGGCCATCCAGGATGGATAAACGCCCGGTGGCAGCACCGCTAATCAGGAACCCATGGCCGCCTAAACAGCGCTGGCTGATATTTCCATACCCCACCCCATCAGGATACATGCCAATGAATCCCGCATTCCAGGCATTTTGCCTCCAGCGATTGACAGCTTCTACCTCGGCGTTATGGAACGGCGGTGTCTCCTTCCAGGCCACTTGAAATTTAATATACCCTTCCTCTGCCGCATGTGCCATAACCTGCTTATTTCCATTCCGGAAAAAGGGTTCGCAGGCCGGCTTCACTGGCCGGACACACGCCCCTCTCTGTTATCAGTGCAGTCACCAGGCGTGCCGGAGTAACATCAAATGCAAAATTGGCAGCAGGACTTTCCTCGGGCGCAATGCGCATCTCCCGGAGGTTCCCATCCACCATGCCTTCAATAGTAAACACTTCCTTCGGATCCCGGGCCTCTATTTCAATTTCCCGAATGCCATCTTCGATGGAGGGGTCAATACTAGATGAAGGAACAGCGACATAAAAAGGCACCCCGTTGTCGTGAGCTGCGAGGGCTTTAAGGTAGGTGCCAATTTTGTTGGCCACATCGCCACGGCGTGTAGTGCGATCGCTTCCGGTAATGACCATATCCACCATTCCGTGTTGAAGCAAATGACCTCCGGCATTGTCTGTGATAAGCGTATGGGGTACGCCGTGTTGAGCCAACTCGTAGGCGGTGAGACGAGCGCCCTGATTGCGGGGCCGGGTTTCATCCACCCACACATGAACCGGAATACCCTGTTCGTGCGCCAGATATATCGGAGCGGTAGCGGTTCCGTATTCTATACAGGCGAGGTAACCGGCATTGCAGTGAGTGAGAATCTGTACGGGTCTGTCGGGCTTGGATTCGGCAAGGCGTTGAATGAAAGGAAGGCCGAATGTCCCAATCCGATAGCAGGCGGCAGCGCTTTCGTTGGCCATGGATTGTGCCAATTGAAGGGCGGCAGCTATTCTCTCTGCTTTGCAGGAGTAGTTTTGTAGGCTTGTCTTGGTGCGTTCGAGGGCGGCAAACAAATCCACTGCAGTAGGCCGGGTGGCGGCAAGCAGGGAGTGTGCTTTCTGGTAGTATCCTTCGGCATTCTCGGCTGGTTCTGTCAACGCGGCCAGATACATGCCAAAAGCTGCAGTGACGCCGATAAGGGGTGCACCGCGCACCGCCATATTGCTAATGGCAACAGCGGCATCCTCCACGGTATGCAAATCCAGCATTTCCGATTGAAAAGGCAATAACCGCTGGTCGAGCACCTGAATGACAGATGGCTGACCGGGCTTGAGGCGGATGGTGGGCAGCTTTTCCACTATTCTCCTTTGAACACCGGTTTGCGTTTTTCTAAAAAAGCCTGAACGCCCTCTTTGAAATCTGCCGTTTGCCCGGCTTCTGTTTGGAGGGCTTCCTCGAGGTGGAGTTGTTGTTCGAGGTTGTTTTGGAGTGCTGCGTTGAATGCGCGCTTGGTGAGACCGAGTGCTTTGGTAGGCATTTGGGCAAGCGTTTCACTGATTCTGGTGGCCTCGGCTTCGAGTTGCTCATCAGGTATTGCCTTGTAGATCATGCCGAGTTGTTCGGCCTCTTCAGCACTTACCCGGTCACCCAACATGGCGAGGGCAGCAGCTTTTTGAAAACCAATGATGCGAGGCAGGAAAAACGTACCACCACTATCCGGAATGAGCCCGATTTTGCTGAAGGCCTGAATGAAGGATGCGGACGTTGCCGCCAGGGTTATGTCGCAACAAAGGGCAATATTGGCTCCTGCCCCTGCCGCCACTCCGTTGACAGCACACACCACCGGTTTTTCCATGGTGCGGATTCGCCAGACGATGGGGTTGTAGTGGAGTTTCAGGATATCTGTAAGCGAGGGGCCGTTAGGATCCACCACTTCCTGCAAATCCTGTCCTGCACAAAAGGCCTTCCCTTTACCGGTTAGCAGGATGGCGCGTACCTCAGCGCTATTAGCACAGGTATCGAGGTGTTCGATAAGCTGAAAAGCCATTTCTCTGTTAAAGCTATTGAACACCTGCGGCCTGTGAAGGGTGATGCGCCCTACGCCATGTTGAATTTCAAAAATTACTGAACTATCCATAGCATACTAAATTACCGGCCTGCCTTGACTTGAGCATCCACCCCTGCGATAGCGGTAATATTGAGAATGTTATTCATTTCCGTATCGCGGGTGATGAGGTGAATAGGCTTGTCCAGGCCGACGACAATCGGGCCAATATTCTGTGCGGTGCTGAGCTTCCGCAGCAACTTCATGCCGATATTGGCAGCGTCGAGATTGGGGAAGATGAGTACGTTGGGTTGCTTTTGCAACTTGGTGAAAGGGAAATGTGCCTGAAGTTGTTCCTGGTCAAGGGCTGTGTCGGCCTGTATCGGGCCATCGCACATCAAATCTGGGCGAAGCCGGTTGACGATTTCCACGGCTTTTTGTACTTTTTCCGTTTCCGGAGCACGAACAGATCCAAAATTGGAAAAGGAGAGCATGGCAATACGAGGCACAAATTGCATGCGCTGTACCTGGTCGGCAGTCATGATGGCAATTTCTGCGAGGTCTTCAGCACTCGGGGTAATATTCACGGCACAATCAGACAGGAAGTATAGCTGATTTTGATATTGAATCAGATACATGCCGGCAACCAACTTTCCACCGGGGCGTGTACCGATGATGCGAAGTGCCGGCCGGAGTACTTCAGGGTAGTTGACCGTGGCTCCGGCTACCATGCCATCCGCATACCCCTGCTTCACCATCATCGAGCCGAAATAGAAATAGTTGCGGATATCGTTTTCAGCACTGATTTGCGTTACGCCTTTGCGTTGGCGCAATTCGTGGTAAGCGGTTACAAATTCATTCCAGTGTGGATATTGCCGCGGCTCAATAATTTCTATGCCTGTTGGGTCATGCCGCAACTCTTCGAACATGTGAAGTAAATCCTGGCGGTTGCGCGTCAACAGGATAGGCTGGGCAATCCCTTCGCGTACTGCTTCGGCGGCAGCCCAGATGATTTTAGGGTCGTTTCCTTCCGGAAAGACAATGCGCTTGGGGTCTTTGCGGGCAGCGATATAAATTTTGCGCATCAGTTCGCGTGACCAGTCCACCTTGCCAAGCAGATGTTCGCGGTAAGCGTCCATGTCGAGATTTCGGCGCGCCACACCAGAACGGATGGCAGCTTCTGCTACTGCTGCGGAAACCCAGACGAGCACCCTTGGGTCGAATGGTTTGGGAATGATGTAATCGGGACCGAAGCTCAGGCTCTGGTCACCGTAGGCGCGTTTCACCTCTTCCGGCACATCCTCTTTAGCTAAACGGGCAAGGGCATGTGCCGCGGCCATTTTCATCTCTTCATTAATAGAAACGGCTTCTACGTCTAAGGCGCCCCTGAAAATGAAAGGGAATCCCAGTACATTGTTGACCTGGTTGGGGAAGTCGCTTCTGCCGGTAGCGACAATGGCATCTGGTCGGACCTCCCGGGCTTCCGGGTAGGTGATTTCCGGGTCAGGATTGGCCATGGCAAAAATGATGGGGCGTTCAGCCATGGTTTTTAGCATGTCCTGGCTGAGTAATCCCTTAATGGATACGCCGCAGAAAGCATCAGCCCCACGAAGGGCGTCTTCGAGCGTGCGTGCTTCGGTTTCTCGATAAAAATGGTCTTTATAGGAATTCTTTCCTTCATCACCCCTACCCTTCCATAGCACCCCCTTGCTGTCGGTCATCAGTACGTTTTCGGGTTTTACCCCGAGGGCAATGTAGAAGTTGGCGCAGGCAATACCGGCGGCACCGGCACCTGAGAATACGCACCTGATATCACCGATGTTTTTGCCGGTCAATTCCAAGGCATTGAGCAGAGCGGCACCGGAGATGATGGCAGTCCCGTGCTGGTCATCGTGAAACACGGGAATATCCATAGTGGCTTTTAATTTTTCCTCGATGTAGAAGCATTCTGGAGCCTTGATATCCTCGAGGTTGATACCGCCGAAAGTAGGGCTCAGAATCTGAACGGTGCGAATGATTTCATCGGGATCATGGGTATCCAGTTCGATGTCGAACACATCCACATCGGCAAAGCGTTTAAATAGAATAGCCTTACCTTCCATTACAGGCTTTCCGGCCATTGGCCCGATATCACCAAGCCCCAGAACGGCAGTTCCATTGGTTACTACTGCAACGAGATTGCCCTTGGCCGTGTAGCGTCTGGCGGCAGAGGGATCCTCATGGATGGCGAGACAAGGTGCTGCCACGCCCGGAGTGTAGGCGAGGCTGAGGTCGTGTTGAGTGTGGAATGGTTTGGTGGCCACTACTTCCAATTTGCCTTTTCTGCCTTGTTCGTGATAACGAAGGGCATCCTGGCGTAGTGCTTCCTCTTGCTTGGTGTTTTTTTCGTTATTCATGTTGGTTCTATTCGATATTAACAGGCTTTTGGATGCCAAAAGTACCTCAATTTTCAGCTTTCTGCGGGAAAACGCTCAAATCCGGCTTATTTTTCCTGATTCTTTTCAACTCGTATGCAAAGATGGTTTGTCCGAGCTGAGCCAGAAAAGGATAGCCTATTTGGTCGTACTCGTAAATGCCATCATTGAAGATCTGGTTTTCGTTGATGTGAATGGTAGCGGCCAAAAGGAATTCCACACCATTTTTAAAGTCCACGACATAGGCGGCATCTGTCAGAAATCCGTATGCATTGCCCACTTTGTTAAAAATGCGAATATGGTCAGGTATGCGCTCTTTGGTGTCGCCGAACATTAGGAATTTGACGTACCCGTCAGGGTAATCCTTTTCTGGATAGCTGGGAAAGGTACTTTCGCGAGGAAGCTCCGACATGCACCGCCACACAAACCGCCTGTCGGCGTCACTGAGCCTGAAACTTTGCTCCTTAGGCACATCATTGGGAAACATAATGGCCTTCACCATATCGTGCAGGTCTTGTAGCGCGATGAAGTTGCGGCGGCTGAAGTCGAAGGGCTCTTTTACAAGCTCCCCGGCACCGTTGATGTACCCTGTGCCGAGTTTTTCTTCCTTGAGCGCTTTGGGCGGATCCACTTTGCTGTACACTTCACCCTGATGGTATAGCAGAGGGCCTTTTTTGCCATCTGAGGTTGGGCGATAGTAGCTCACCGGGTTGGTGTAGCGGTTTGCCTCGGCGTTGTACTCAGGTGCTGCGAGCCTGTGTAGTATTCGGGCTGAGCGGTAGCCTTTTTCCCAGAGGCGTCTGGTGAGGTATTCCTGCCCGAGGTATTCATAGATGCGGTTGAACGCATCATTATCACTAACGATAAACAGCTTTCGGATATAGTGGGAGAGGCTAGGTAGTCCACTGGGAGATGTGGTATCCCGCTCTGCTGCCGTTTGGGGATAGGTGGCAGCTCCGTGAATCATCACGGCATCGCGGTCAAGGCCCAGCACCTGTAGCTTGTTGATTTTTTCCAGCGCCAACAGGGCGCCGGGCATCTTCACGGTACTCGCGGGGTAAAAGTATAAATCCGGGTCAACACCATAAGTATAGGAGGTAAACGAAGGCCGGTTTTGATGGTCGCGGTCAATGCGGGTGTAGATGATTTGCACCCGGTACTTCTCCGGATTGTTGAGAATCTGTGCGAATCGCTCAGGATGCTCCTGGAGGATGTCGCTCAGGATGTTTTTTTGTGCAGGCAGGAAAGCGGGAAGAATCCACATGGTCAGAATAGCCAATTTGCGCATGTCGGAGTATTATTTGGGTCAAAAATAAGGGTTTTTGAGCATTGTCTTTCAACAATAACCCCCACCAAAAAGGTCGCGATTGTAGATGCAACTGAAAAAATTTGCTGATGCCTTTTGAAATCGACAGAATTCATCACCGTGGGGCAAGGTCATAAAACAAGCATTCAGTTTCAATCGTTAAAACTACAGTGTATCGAAAATTATGAATAAAAAATTTGTCTGGGTAGTAATCGGCCTGATGGGCGCAGCCGTGATTGGCGTGTTCTGGCTGCAAATGGATCTCATTCGCACAGCCATCAGGGAAAATGAAGTCAAGTTCGACAAGGAAGTCTTTGACGTACTCAATGTAGTCTCGCAACGCCTGGAAGTAGAGGAGAAAAAAGAAATGTTTACCCAGTATATTAATGGCTTTGTAACCAAATATTTTGATGAGGATGGCGAAGAGGCCGCGGAAATAGCGCTTGGCTCCGGTACCGAAGGAATATCCTATGGAGTTATTCCCATAAACCCGCTATTGTCCCAACTGGCGGATGACATTACCAATAACACCTGTGAATGTTCCAAATGCGTAAAGGAGCGCAGCCAGAAATACAAAAACATGATGACCTTCTTCCAACAGTCGGGATTACAGGCAATTCCTCTGGCAGAACGCATCAAAAAGGACAAGCTTCGGGAAATTCTCAAACAGGAGCTGGCCAACCGCGGTATCAACATCGAATATCACTACGGGTTGCTCTCCACGGAAAGCAACGGATTTGTTATTATAGACGACCGCTATGTGGTGGAGTCTGCTGAACCTCGCGAAACACTTCCCGGCTACCAGAATATTTATAATTCTAAATACCAGGTCAACTTGTTTTCCAATGAGACACCCGCGCCGGGGATGTTGCTTATTCATTTCCCTGAGCGCTCTTCATTTGTGGGGCGAAACGTACTGCCCAACCTTATTGGCGCCCTGGTTTTTACCGGTATCATCCTGTGTTGTTTCGGCTATACCATTTATGTCATCTTCAGCCAGAAAAAACTTTCGGAAATGAAGAATGACTTCATCAACAATATGACGCACGAATTCAAAACACCCATTGCTACCATCTCTCTGGCCGCCGACTCCATCAGCAGCCCCATTATCAGCGGAGATGCCGACAAGGTCAAAAGGTTTGCCAATATAATAAAACAGGAAAATAAACGTATGAATAGTCAGGTGGAAAAAGTACTTCAAATGGCTCTGATTGACCGCAAGGAGTTCTCTCTCCACCTCGACGAGGTCAACCTCCACGAAATCGTCCAACAGGCGCTCAACAACTTTAGTCTCCGCATTGAGCAGCGCGAAGGTTCCGTAGAGGAGCGGCTCGAAGCCCGAAACCCGGTTGTGCAGGGGGATTTGACGCATATTTCCAACATTATCAATAATTTGTTGGATAATGCAGACAAGTACTCCCCGGAAAAGCCCGAAATAACGGTGCTTACCCGCGATGTCAGAGGTGGCGTGGAAATAGCGGTGCAAGACAAAGGCATTGGCATGACTAAAGAGGCACGTAAGCATATTTTTGATAAATTTTATCGCGTCCATACCGGAAATGTCCACGACGTAAAAGGGTTTGGCCTTGGCCTCAGCTATGTGAAAGCCATCGTCACCGCCCATAAAGGCTCTATCGATGTAAAAAGCGACCTGGGAAAGGGCAGCAGCTTTACCATCTTCCTGCCGCGCCAAGTGGAAGCTAAAACCGCAAAGACGCTCTCTAATGAATTTCATCCTTGAAAAGCGGAACCAATGGCAAACAATCGAATCCTCCTCGTAGAAGACGACCAAAATTTCGGAGATGTATTGCGCTCCTACCTGGAAATGCATGGCTATGAAGTGCGGCTTGCCACCGATGGCGTACAGGGTGGCGAATTGTTCAAAAAACAAAAATTTGACCTCTGTATCCTCGATGTCATGATGCCTAAAAAAGACGGATTTACCCTGGGCAAGGAAATTCGGGAACAGGATGCAGATATGCCCCTGATTTTTCTCACCGCCAAAACCATGAAGGAGGATGTGTTGAAAGGATTTCAACTCGGTGCCGATGATTATATCTCCAAACCCTTCAACTCCGAAGAGCTCCTCTATCGAATCCAGGCCGTCCTGAAACGAACACAGCCCAAATCGGACTCCCGCGAGGACGCCAAAGAGTTTGTCATTGGAAAATACCACTTCAATTTCCCGCTGCGTATCCTATCCTACCACAACGGCCAGCCCGATGAAGAAAAATTCAAACTCTCGCCTAAAGAAGCCCAACTACTCAGAATGTTCGCCCAAAATATCAACGATATTTTACCGCGATCTTCTGCCTTGACAGAGATTTGGGGGCAAGACGATTATTTCACCGCACGCAGCATGGATGTGTTCGTAACCAAGCTCCGCAAGTACCTGCGACTCGACGAAAACATCGAAATTGTCAACATTCACGGCAATGGATTCCAATTATTGGTGAAAACTGACGAAAAAAATTGAGCTGTAGTGGTTTTTTTTCTACACCTTTTTAACTTTGCATCGCTTCCTCAAAAAAAGCACTCCATAGCCTACAAGCTTTTGCTGTAAAGATAGTTTTTGGGATTATGATTTCGGCCGGCCGGCTCTAAAAGACGACCGGCTTTTTTTATGGCCATGTACCAACAACTGCTAAAGCCGCTCCTCTTCTTATGGCCGCCGGAAACGGCCCATCACCTGGCATTGACCCTGCTGGAATTTGCGCTGAAAATACCCGGCCTAAGGCAAGGGGTTCAAAAAATCTTCTCCGTGCCCAATGCCCAGCCCCTGGTGGTGGCAGGTCTCCGCTTTTCTAACCCCGTCGGACTGGCAGCAGGCTTTGACAAAAATGGAAGGCACATCCACGCACTGGCCTCTCTGGGCTTTGGATTTATCGAGGTGGGCACAGTTACTCCTCGCGCTCAGAATGGCAACCCCAAACCAAGACTCTTCCGCCTGCCTGCTGATAAAGCGCTCATCAATCGCATGGGCTTTAACAATGACGGACTGGACGCACTGATCCGGCAATTGCAAAAACCTCGCCCATCGGGTCTCGTCATCGGAGGAAACATCGGTAAAAATAAAGATACGCCCAACGATAACGCTATCGAAGACTATACGGCGGGCTTCCTGGCACTTTTTCCATGGGTGGACTATTTTGCTGTCAATGTCAGTTCGCCCAATACCCCTAATTTGCGCGAATTGCAGGACAAAGAGCCGCTTACCCGTCTGTTGCTCGCCCTGCAACAACTCAATTCGTCCCAGCCTAGCCGAAAACCGATATTCCTCAAAATTGCTCCCGACCTCAGCCGGGAACAATTGAACGATATTGCAGAGATTGCCCGGTTAACCGCTATTGACGGCATTATTGCCACCAATACCACCATTGCCCGAAGCGGCCTGCGTACCTCTGCGGAGTCGCTGGAGCGCATGGGGCCAGGTGGGCTAAGCGGAGCTCCCTTGCGCGAGCGCTCTACAGAAATTATTGAGGGCCTTCGAAAGCAGTTGCCACCCCCTTTTGCCATCATAGGCGTTGGTGGGGTTGACGGGCCACGTACAGCACAGGAGAAACTCGATGCCGGAGCAGATCTGCTTCAATTATACACCGGGTTCGTCTATGAAGGGCCGGCTATCGTAAAGCGCATCCTGGCAACCCTTCGTTGGTGATTTTTCTCTAACTTGCCTATTTTAACGCCCACACATGGATTTTTCCCTGATTCGGCAAAAAATCACAAGTCTGTTGATGATGAAGGCCAGGTTCGCCATGACAGGGGCTTTGGCTACCGGGTTGGATTATCTGGTGTATCTGGTTTTGGTGAATCGCGTTTTCAGCCCGGTCATTTCTAATTTAATCTCCTATCCCTGTGGGGTGATACTGAATTTTGCACTCCATCGGCGCTTTGTTTTTCACATGAAGGGCAAACCTGTGCGCACTTTTATGTTTTCCATCCTTGTTTCTGCTGGTGGATTAGGGCTGAGCACGCTGTTGATTTACGGGCTTTCTCAAATACCTTTCTTTGCTGAATATCAACCTGTGACCAAGCTGACATCTGCCGCAGTGGTATTTTTTTACAATTTTTATCTCAAGCGGTTTGTGTTCGAAGGCCGGTTCATGTGATTTTGCTCAAAGTCCGACAAGCAGATAGCTCATTAAAAAAATAAAAACAGTGATGCCAATTCCGGACAGGAAAACGGTATAACAAGTCCTAAGCTGGGTATATTTTTTGCCCAGGGATTTTCCCAGGAAAAACAAGTCGCGTAAAATGGCGCTGTCGAGGCGCGTTTCGTCATTGGCGATATACAACATTCCCTCCCGGTACTCCTCGAAAGTCATCTTAAAAAAGTTCCCAAAGAAGAAGAGGTTGGCTCGTCCCTGCCGAACGGCTTCTCGTTCGGTATATCCGGTCATTTTGATGGGCCTTGTGGCCATAGTGGCAAAAAACATGGATGACAGGCAGGTGCCCAGGAGAGCGCCCATGGGTGCAATCAGGTAGGGGTTCTGTTTGACGTAAGTGGCGGCCAGCGGCATGGCAATGGTGATGATGATTGCGTTGATGCTGAGCATAATGTTGGCCTTGTTGTCTGCCAGATTGCTCAGGTCAATATGATTGCGCAATGCGGTTTTGAACATCATTTGCGCGCTTCGGCTGCCCGTTACGCGGCCTTCCTCGGCCTGTTCAGTCAGGGGCACTTCCCTGACTAATTTTTTCAAAGCTTTCTGGTTGGTAGCTTTTGAAGCATCCCACAGTTCTCGGGCGGCGTGGGTGTAATAGCTGTGTCCCTTTATGAATTTGTGGTTGAGGGCATACCACTCCTGATCACTGTAAGATTCTTCCAGGAAAGCAGCCCATTCTTTGCGAAGGCCGTCCACGGCATTCAGATAATCGTTGGATGCCAGGTGGGCGAGGTCTGCATCGCGCAGCACCATTTCAAGGAGAGACTCCGGTTGTAGGCTGATTTTGGTACAGGCAATGCAGCGAATGACTTTTCGCAGGGATTCCTTCGGATAGCCTTCAGCATTCAAAAAAGTTTCGGCAATTTGACAACTCACTTCCTCATGGCCATCATAAACCTCTGTAAACCCAGTATCGTGGAATAATGCAGCGAGCTCCAGTGCTTCCCGGTCATCGGCATCCAGCAAGAGGGTATCTGCCAGTTGTAGAGCCGCCTGTCGCACCGAGAGCGTATGATACAAATTGTGATAGGAGTGACGGGGGTCAAGGTGCGTTGTCAACAATTCCCGCACCTGGGCTTCTGCCCGTTCAACCATTGAGGAACCCGACAAGCGATTTTTCTCCATCCGTTGTACTCTGATTCAATCCTTCGGCAAACATACGCAACCGCACTGTTATTTTTTGCGGCTAATGATGCTTCTTTAACAACAACCCCTTTGTTTTGGCAAAAATCCAATAAAAAAACCCGGGATTTTGTTGAAGAAGACCTATTTTTGGCCTAATAAAGGACAAAATCAAGGGATTGGACATGAAACCACTTTGGGGTATTGATTTGGGTGGAACCAAAATAGAAGGGGTCGTAATTAAGGGAGCTCAAGACCCGGAGGTGCTCGCTCGCCTTCGCGTACCAACCGAACAGGAAGGAGGCTATGACCACATCATCGGGCAGATTCATAAACTGATAGGTATGCTGGAAGCGGCCTCCGGTGTGAAACCCGATCGCCTTGGCATTGGTACCCCGGGCACCATTGACCCGCCCACTCAACTCATGAAAAACTGCAATACTACCGCGCTAAACCATCAGCCCCTCCACCAGGACCTGGAAAAGGCACTGAATATGCCGGTACTTATGGCCAATGATGCCAACTGTTTTGCCGTTGCAGAGGCCAGATTCGGTGCTGTGGCGAAGAAAGTGCCCAATGCCAGGGTAGTTTTTGGGGTGATTCTCGGCACAGGTGTTGGCGGAGGTGTAGTGGTCAATGGCAAGGTAATCAATGGCCTTCAGGGCATAGCCGGAGAATGGGGGCACAACTTCCTTGATGCATCCGGCGGCATGTGTTACTGTGGAAGAGTTGGCTGTGTGGAAACAGTCATCTCCGGCCCGGCACTGGAGCGTTACTACACAGGCATCAGCAGCGCCAAGCTCAAACTGGCAGAAATCGTATCGCGCAATTACGAAGGAGAAGATGCAGCTGCAGCTCAAACCCTGGAACGACTCATCGAATACTGGGGGCGGGCAATTGCCTACGTCATTAATATACTCGATCCTGACGCCATCGTCATCGGCGGGGGGGTAGGCAATATCGACCTGCTCTACGGAGAAGAAGGCCTTGCCTCTGTGAGACGCCATGTGTTTAATCCTCGTCTCGACACCCCATTCCTCAAGCCGCAGCTCGGGGATAGCGCAGGCGTGTTTGGCGCTGCCCTGCTGGCAGAGGAATAAACAATATGGATATTGAAACCATACTCTACTACTTATTCCTTGCCGTCATGGCGCTCAGCATGGCGCAGGGCCTGATTATCGGTAGTCTTTTCTTTTTTAAACGTTCAGGCGACAAACGGGCAAATGCCTTCTATGGAGTGCTGCTGCTGGCTTTTGGCTGTACCTTGGCTCATAATCTGCTCACCCTCACAGGCGCTTTTGAGCACTATCCCAACTTGCTTTTCCTTCCCATCTATTTTACGCTTGCCTTTCCCCCCTTGCTGTTTTTCCACGTTAAATTTGCACTGTACCCATCCTATCGCTTCCGGGGTACGGACATGAAACATTTTGTGCTGCCCCTGCTGCAGTTTTTATTTTTCACAGGGATGTTTTTCACAGATGTTTCTTTTAAGGCGCAAATAGGACGGCGTTTCTACAATCCTTTTTTTGGTGCAACAGAACAAGCACTCTACCTGACTACATTTTTTGCCTATCTCTATTTCGCGCACCGCTATGTGCGGCAAAAGTCCATGCACTTACAACAACGCACTGAAGTAAAACAAACAGCTTATTTGCGCAACCTGCTCAAAATCACCTTTATTCTTTTTTGTGTTCACGTCGTTTTCGTGGTGGCAGACTTTATCTGCTATGAATTTTTTGCCATTAATCTGCGTGTGGTAAAACCCTATGCGGCACTCGGCGCGCTGTCGTTCGCCGCACTGCTCGACTGGCTTGGTATTTATGGGCTTCAGGTGCTGTTATGGGGCAGAAAGGTCTTTAAGTGATATGATGACCCGGGAGTTCCTGATGAATATTATCCTGTTGGTCGGCATTAATCTGCTGATAAAACCGGCATTCATTTTTGGAATAGACCGCGGCATACAGAATACGCTTCCTCCGGAGCAATATGGCAACTACTTCGTACTGTTCAATTTCGTATGGCTGTTTCAAATCCTCAACGACTTCGGGATTGCTTATTTCAACAGCCGTCAGATCTCGCAGCATCCTCATCTCCTCGGCAAGTACTTTCCTCATCTCCTTGCTTTGAAGGGGGCTCTCACGCTGTTTTTTGCTGCTATTGTGGGGCTTGCCGCCTTTTTCTGGGGGTTTAATCCCTTGCTTAATCCCCTACTCTGGTATATTGCGCTCAATCAGGCACTCTCGGCGATGGTGTTATTCCTTAGGTCAAACGTTGCCGGTCTCGGTTTGTATAGGCTGGACAGCTTGCTTTCTGCTTTGGATCGCCTGATTGTGATTGTCATTTGTGGCGCTTTGTTATGGACACCAATCTTGAGGCATCCATTCCAAATTGAGTATTTCGTGTGGGCCCAAACAGCAGCATTTCTGATTACCGCTGTTGCGGCATTCCTTGCGATAAAGGCAGAGACGAATTTTGGGATTTGGAAACCGCGGCTGGATTTTAGTGTCCTGCTGCTGAGGCGCAGTTTTCCATACGCGCTTGCAGTTTTTTTGATGACAGTTTTTACACGCGTGGATGCGGTGATGATTCATAAGTTGTTGCGCAAAGGTGCAGAGGAGGCAAGTGTCTATGCGGCAGGATACCGATTGCTGGATGCCGCCAACATCCTTGGCTTTCTGTTTGCAGGCTTGCTGTTGCCCATGTTTTCCCGAATGTTGAAACAGGGTGCTCCCGTGGAAGGTCTAGCGCTTCTCGCCTTTAGGCTTTTATTTTTGGTTGCCTTACCCTTGGCCGCAGTATGCACATTCTTTGGAGAAGAAATCATGCGCAGCCTGTATGTGCGAGCCAATCCCTATTACGGAGAGGTGCTTGCCTGGTTGATGTGGAGTTTTATTCCTGTATGTGGTATGTACGTCTATGGCACATTGCTCACCGCCAGGGGAAGTTTGCGTAAAATGAATTTTATCTTTACAGGAGGCCTTGTGGCTAATATTATACTGAATACATTGCTCATCCCCCGGTTTCAGGCAGTAGGTGCAGCTATGGCCACCTTCATTACCCAGCTGGCCGTTTGGCTGGCAGAAATGGCGCTTCTGAAAAAAGAACTTGGCATTGTTCCTGACCCAAAATGGTTGATGCGAATTACCGGATTTTCAGCAACGGTGCTTGTCCTGACATGGTGGATAGACAGCACAAATGGGGTGGCCTGGGTTTTGTGGCTGGCAGGCATACCTATTGCGGCCTTGCTGTGGCGCATAGTGGTCTTACAGGACGTAAAGAGTTTATGGTCAGCAAAAGTTACGCACAATCCCTGACCATTTTTGTAGGATGAAAAGGTCAGACCCGACTTGGTGTGTGTTCGACAATAGCAAGTAGATAGTTCCAAAACTTTTGTACAGAGGCAATGTGCACTTTTTCATCGGGCGAGTGAGGATGCCTGATAGTGGGGCCAAAGGAAATCATATCCATTCCTGGATAGTGCCGCCCGATGATTCCGCATTCCAGCCCGGCATGACAAGCCGCCACATGGGGCTTAGAGCCAAACATCTTTTCATATATGTCAACCATCTGTGCCAAAATAGGCGAGTTTGGGTTGGGAGCCCATCCAGGGTAATCGCCAGAATGCTCCACCTGGGCGCCGGCAAGTTCGAATACAGCACGCACCGCTTCAGCAATTTCCGCCTTGCCCGACTCCAGGGAGCTGCGCTGGAGACTCAGCGTGGAAAATTCTCCACCCTTAACCTGAACGCGAGCCAGGTTGGAAGAGGTTTCCACCAAATTCGGAATTTCCGGACTCATTCGATAAACACCATTGGGCATAGCAGCAATTACCCGGGTCATTTGTTCCTGAACAGCCGTATCCATGACGCGGGAAGGCACAGCAACGGCCTCCATGGTTATAGTTAGTGTGGGCTCTACGGAGCGGAATTCTCTAAGGATCTCTGTTTTGCGCTCCTCAAATAAGGCTGTACAGGCCACCCATTGGTCTGAAGGTAAGGCTGCCAGGGCAAACGACTCTCTAGGGATGGCATTGCGCAACCCTCCGCCGTCTATTTCGGCAATGCGCAATCCACAGCCGGCGCCCATGCCATAGAGCAGGCGATTAAGAATCTTATTGGCATTGCCCCTCCCAAGATGGATGTCAATGCCGGAGTGCCCGCCCTTTAGTCCGGTAACACTCATTCGCAGGCCCTTGTATCCGGCCGGAGTATCCTCCTCCGCGTAGCGAAGGATGGTATTTGTGTTTAGTCCGCCGGCGCAGCCGATAGTCAGCTCGTTATCTTCTTCACTGTCGAGGTTGAGCATGATTTCGCCTTTGAGTATGTGTTCGTCAAGGCCTTGTGCACCGGTCATGCCGGTTTCTTCATCAATGGTGAAGAGTGCCTCTATATTGGGATGGGGGACGTCCTGGGATTCCAGCAGGGTCATGATGGCTGCTACCCCAATGCCGTTATCTGCCCCGAGGGTAGTGCCCTGAGCTTTCACCCATTCGCCGTCCACTTCACTGCGAATGCCTTCAGCGTCAAAGTCGAAGTTGGTATCGCTATTTTTTTGGTGTACCATATCCAGGTGGCCTTGGAGTACCAGGGTTTTTCGGGTTTCCATTCCTGGTGTAGCAGGCTTTTTGATGATGACGTTACCTACGGGATCGACATGGGTTTCCAGTCCGAGTCTTTGCCCGAAGGATTCCATAAAGGCAATAACGCGGGCTTCTTTTTTTGAGGGGCGGGGCACTTCATTCAGATCGGCGAAGTTGTTCCAAAGCTGGCGCGGTTCCAGTTGACGTATGGACATGATGCAGTGTGTTTTTTACGAGTGAATTGGAATAAAAATTTGGATTGTAATACAATGTAAGTAAACACTCCCGAAAGCTTTGGAGGGTAACAGCAAAAAGCGGCCGTCAAAAAACCAACAGCCGATGGGCGTTTCCTGACGGGAATTCATTGGGAAAGAAATTTTCATGTCTCAGAAGTATTTACAAAGATACAGTGTTTTGACACGTCAATCAAGGGCGTTTAATTTTCAAATGCTACTTTTGCCATGCAATTGACGCGGAGCAGCCGCGTAGGATTTCCCGACCAAAAAACAACAATATGCGATTCGGTACCAAAGCCATTCATGCAGGTGTTGAACCAGACCCCGCCACAGGTGCGGTGATGACGCCTATCTACCAAACTTCTACGTATGCGCAGGAGGCGCCCGGCGTTCACAAAGGATATGAGTATGCCCGTACTCAAAACCCCACCAGGCATGCACTGGAAGAAAACCTCGCCGCGCTGGAAAATGGCACGAAGGCCATCTGTTTCAGCAGTGGTCTGGCTGCCATGGACGCCATAGTTCGCACCCTCAATCCCGGCGATGAAATCATCGCCACCAACGACCTTTACGGCGGCTCTTATCGGCTGCTCACCAAGGTTTATGCCCGATATGGCGTGGTATCTCACTTTGTGGATATGACCGACCCGGATAACATCATCCGGCACATCAACCCTAAAACCCGTATGTTGTGGATTGAAACCCCTACCAATCCGATGCTCAATGTGGTGGATATCGAAGCCGTATGCAAAATTGCCAGGGAGCATGGTATCCTTAGCTGCGTGGACAATACCTTCTCCTCTCCTTTTCTGCAGACACCGCTCGACCTCGGTGCAGATATCGTGATGCACTCTGCAACCAAATATCTTGGAGGCCATTCCGATGTCATTCTCGGTGCCGTGATTGTCAAGGATGAAGTGCTGGCGCAGCAGCTCTATTTTCTCCAAAATGCAGTGGGTGCTGTACCAGGGCCACACGACTGTTTCCTTGTGTTGAGAGGCATCAAAACCCTTCACCTCCGTGTAGAGCGAGCTTGTAAAAACGCCAAGAAAATTGCCAAGTTTCTCGCTGCACACCCAAAAGTCAAACACGTGTACTATCCCGGACTGAAAAACCATCCCGGCTATATGATTGCTTCGCGCCAGATGAAATTCTATGGAGCCATGGTGTCTTTTGTGCTTCAAAAAGATTCGCTGGAAGACGCCCTGAAGGTACTCAGCGGTACCGCACTATTTACGCTTGCAGAATCCCTGGGGGGTGTAGAATCTCTCATTGGGCACCCGGCGTCCATGACCCATGCTTCCATACCACGGGAAGAGCGCCTCAAGGTGGGCTTAAGCGATTCGCTCATTCGGCTGAGTGTGGGTGTGGAGGACGTGGAAGACCTCATTGAAGATCTTGAAAATGCCCTGATGACTGTCTGACCATTATTGATGTTTTAATCTTTATCACATGCGTTTATTGGTTCTCCTTATTGTTTTTTTCTTTGCCGGATGGTTTGCCCTAATGGGGCAGACGCCTGGTTCGGAAGAAAAATTGCGTCTGCTGGCCGACAAACTGGCACATCGCTATATCATTACGGATGGGCATGTAGATTTGCCCTATCGGCTCAAGGTTAAGAATTTTAGACTTAGCAAGGAATTCATCGGTATTCCCATCGAGACGCAGGATGGAGATTTTGACTATGTGCGAGCCAGGAAGGGTGGTCTGGATGCCCCCTTTATGTCCATTTACGTACCATCATCCTATCAGGAATCCGGCGGTGCTAAAATGCTGGCGGACTCTCTGATTGACATGGTGTTCAGTATTACCCAGGCGCATCCGGATAAGTTTGCGGTAGTGGTCTCGCCCAAAGAGGTGACTAACAACTTTCGCAAGGGTATCATCTCCCTTCCTATGGGTATGGAAAATGGCGCCCCCATTGAAAGTGACCTTAAAAACATTGCTTATTTTCATCAGCGTGGTATTCGATACATCACGCTTACGCATGCAACAGATAATTTCATCTGCGATTCCTCTTACGATACCACCCGTACCTGGAACGGCCTTAGCCCTATGGGTCGAGAAGTAGTGCGCGAGATGAATCGCGTTGGTATTATGGTGGATATCTCACACGTATCAGACAGCGCTTTTTACCAGACATTGGCCA
>CAYTNI010000008.1:0-23496 GCA_964439115.1 uncultured Saprospiraceae bacterium | reverse complement strand
AGAATAGTTGGCCATTCACTACCCACCATTTCAAAATATAACCATACAAATAGTCCAATAATCATTGCTGCCATAGCTCCGGCTGTGGAAGACCTCCGCCAATACATGCCCAGGGTAAGCGGAAAGAATAAGGAGACCAGGCTGAATGCAGAGGATTGACCGACTAACTCAAAAATATTACCTGAACGTCTGGCCATCAAGGCGGATAGCACTGCGACAAATACTACTGAAAGCCGCATCACCTTGAGTAAGCCCTTATCGCTGATTCCCCGAAAATAAGGACGCACCAGATTTTCCCCAATAATGGTAGCCGGAGCAAGCATAGCGCCTGAAGTTGTACTCAGGATGGCCGATAAAAGCGCTCCGAAAAAAAGTACCTGCATACCCACCCCGGTATGTTCAAGCACCATCAAAGGAATCGTCATCTGAGGGTCTATATTTTCGATTTCCGGATATAATATCTTCCCGGCCAATGCGATGAAAATAGGTATCAACCCTATGGTGAGATACATGATACCACCCAGGGTTGCAGCCCGAACGGCTGTGGGACTATCTTTGGCAGACATTACCCGCTGGAAAACATCCTGCTGTGGTATGGATCCCAATCCGATAGTTACCCAGGCTGCTACATAATGACTTATGTCAAGGAGGTTGCCTTCCGGCAAAAAACGATAAAATCCAGGAGGGGTGGATTGAACTACCCGCATAGCACCACCCGCAGCATCAGACATCGTTACCGCAAGGATAATCAACCCGACGATAATGATGATAGTTTGAATAAAATCGGTAATGGAAACCGCCCACATGCCGCCGATGTAAGTGTAGAAAACGACAATCGCGGTACAAAAAATGATTCCCCATTCAAATGGGATATTGGTAAGTGCCTGCATTACCACGGCCATGGCTACAAGTTGGGCTGCAATCCAACCAAAATAGGATGGCACAATAAGGAATGCGGCAGTTAATTCGGCCGTCTTGTTGTAGCGGATCCGAAAAAAGTCAACAAACGTAAGCAAATTCATTTGGTAAAAACGACGTGCAAAAAATACACCCACCAATATGAGACAAAGAGCTGCACCAAATGGATCTTCTACCACACCAAGCAAACCTTCATCGACAAAACGGGAAGGGGCGCCCATTATGGTTTCTGAGCCAAACCAAGTGGCGAACATAGCCGCTGTAGCAATATGTAAAGGCAAACTTCGCCCCGCCATAACGAAGTCTTTCGTATTTTTCACCCGCCTTGATGCCCACCAACCTACCCATAGGGTTGCAAGCAAATAAATTCCAATGGCAAGAAGGAGCATTTTTTGATGCAAAAGAACAAAAACTCTCAAAATAAAAGCAGCCTCTTTGGAATAAACCAAAGAAGGCTGCTGCAAAAACCAACTTCAAAAGACGTTTAGGGAAAACCAGCGGGCAGGACACCCACTAATTTTCGCACTTATGCGATGTAGCAGCCCGATGCTATACGTTTGACCTAAAAGAAAAAACGATAGCGCGTCTGCACTTGATTCAGTAATCGGTTTTTGGAAAGCCTCTAAAAGCGTCTTAAGGGGACAGTAGCAATTCGTTGAGACAAAGGTATAAAAACATCATTTAACGTGCAACACCTCATAGGCTGTATTTTTTTCAAAATACTGAAAATCACCTGTTAAAGTGGTTCGAAACGGGCTTGAAAGAACCGCAAATACAGGGGTTCGTAAACCATTCGCAATCCTCTGATTTTTTCCCGTTGTTGAAAAACTTCGTAGATGGACTCTGCCACCACATCCATGTGAGCCTCTGTATAAACCCTTCGGGGAATGGTCAATCGGGTGAGTTCCAGTTTTGGCCGCCGATGGTCACCTGTCAAAGGGTCACGGCCTGCACTGACGATTCCCCTTTCCATACTTCGGATACCGGCATCGAGATAGAGTTGGGCGGCTAAGGTTTGTCCTGGAAATTCATCCTGACTGATGTGCGGATAAAAACGGCGAGCATCCAGAAAAACAGCATGACCGCCAACCGGTTGAACAATGGGAATTTCCCAATCTGTGAGAAGTTGTCCCAAATAAAGGACCTGGCCAATTCGTGCACAGATATGGTCATCACTAACTGATTCCTGTATGCCGATGGCCATAGCTTCCATATCCCGACCGGCCATGCCACCATAAGTGTGCAAACCCTCATAAACCACTACGAGATTGCGCAATTCCTCAAATAAATCCCAGTCGTTAACAGCTAACCAGCCACCAATATTCACGAGATGGTCTTTCTTGCCGCTCATCCAGGCGCCATCGGCATAGCTGCAGAAGGTTTTGAGAATTTCAGCAACCGGGGTGTCGGCAAACCCTTCTTCCCTTTGCTGAATAAACCATGCATTTTCTACCAGCCGAGTGGCATCGAGATAAAGTTTGATGCCATATTTTTCACAAAGCGCTTTGACAGCTCTGACGTTAGCCATGCTTACCGGTTGGCCGCCGGCCATATTAACGGTACCCGCAAGGCTCACATAGGCAATTTGCTCAGGCCCCTTGCTTTTTATCAAATCCTCCAGTTTTTGAAGATCCACATTGCCTTTGAAGGGATGGAGGCTTTGGGGATCGTGCGCTTCGTCAATAATTACATCAGCAAAAATCCCACCTGCCATTTCCTGATGAAGGCGGGTGGTAGTAAAATACATATTTCCGGGTACAAATTGGCCTTTTTTGATAACTGCCTGGCTGATGAGGTGTTCGGCACCTCGTCCCTGGTGTGTGGGTACGATATATTTGAACCCGTAGTACTTTTGGATGGCCTCTTCCAGATGGTAATAATTGACACTGCCCGCATAAGCTTCATCTCCCAGCATCATCCCCGCCCATTGGCGGTCGCTCATGGCAGAAGTACCGCTATCTGTAAGCAAGTCGATATACACGTCAGCGGATTTTAGCAAAAAGGTATTATACCCAGCCTTGCGAATAGCCTCCTCGCGTTCTGCAGGTGTAGTCATACGAAGTGGTTCGACCATTTTGATTTTCCATGGTTCAGCCCAGGAACGCCGCCCGGCCTGTTCTCCCATGGTTTTGAATTTGTGCTCGCTCATGGTGTTGATTTTTTAGTGAAGACCTAAGCCCGCCAATCTCCATTGGGTCCTCAGCTTAGGCCATGGGCAAAATAAACGGCCGGGGCTTTCCGTAAGCATGCGAAAAGTCATTCCTCAACCATAATTTTTATCAGCTACCACCGCAGTGAAGAAGTACTTTTAAACCTTGCGGCATACGAAAATTCAGCCTAATATTGGACGAACGCCGTTTTTGTCGGATATTGCTTCCCTAAAAATCTCTGGAACAGAATACCGATGGCAAGCGTTTCGAAGATTAGTGTGGGTTAAACTATGAGAAATTTCCTGAACATAGTGCTCTTAGCCATTGTATGCTGCTCATGCGAAGGTATTCCAACGCTACGACTAGACCGCTACGCCGTTCACGGCATAGATGTTTCCCATTACCAGGCCAGGATTGACTGGGAAGCCATCGCTAACCAACCCATTGACTTTGCATTTGTAAAAGCTACCGAAGGAGGCACCTTCACGGATTCCTTGTTCATGCAAAACTGGACAGCACTCCAACAACAAGGTATCCGAAGAGGCGCATATCACTTTTTTCGCCCGGAAGTACCCCCAGGCATTCAGGCTAGACATTTCGCCGGTACGGTTAGACTTGAGCCAGGCGATTTACCTCCTGTTTTGGATATTGAAATCATGGGGGATTTACCTAAGATGGAATTGGTACGAAGGTTGCAAATCTGGTTGGATATGGTGGAACGCCATTTTGGCACCAAACCAATTATCTACACCAATCTGCATTTTTACAACCGCAACCTCGCAGGGTACTTTTCTGCCTATCCGCTTTGGATTGCGCGATACCACGGCAAAGAGCCCACCCTGGCCTGCGGCAGAGATTGGCATTTTTGGCAGTACGGTAAATATGGGCGCCTCGCAGGTATCACCGGTCATGTGGACTTCAACGTTTTTAGCGGAACGCTTCAGGCGCTTGATTCTTTGTGCATTCCCTCTAGCCCTGAGCTGTCCTCACTCAAATAGAAGTGGGAATTACCCCCCTTTATCACTCCTCACCGAGGCCGAAACTTACAAAAACCACCACTGCCTAGTCGCGATTTTCCAATGAACATCCCTGAAATAAGGCTTCATACAAATTACAGTGCGACTTCTGCAGGAAACATTTCCACTGACCTGGGTTCAAGAAAATACTATATCATTTGATTTTAATATCCTTTTTACACACTTAAGCTTTGAGCAAAGGCACGCGTAAAAAATGGTAACGGGAGGGCTTCATAAAAGAAACCCTCCCGTTTGTTTTAGGTATTCAAGATGAAATCCCAATCACCAGAACATGGTGTAGAGGGCGCCCAGCAAGAGAATAATCATCAAAGCACCGATTTTAAATGCCGTGCTGGTTTTGAAGAGGTCATTATCCAGTATGATGCCTTTGGGGTTGTCTTTACTGCGGGGGTCAGTAAGGCTGATGACCGCCATTATCCCTACCAGCAATACAAAGACAAGTCCCATTCGATCTATAAAAGGAAGGTTGGGTGTCAGGAATTTAAAGGCTGTGGAAAGTGGGATGGTCAGAATGGCCGCCCAAAGCGCTGCGTTGCCCGTAGCCCGTTTCCAGAAAATGCCGACCAGGAAGATGGCTACCACCCCCGGAGAAACAAAGCCTGTGTATTCCTGAATAAATTGAAAGGCCTGGTCGAGAACGCCCAACGCAGGAGCCACGAGCATAGCCACAATAAATGCTACCAAAGCCACAATACGCCCTACCAGCACAAGTTGATGTTCGGGAGCGTCCTTGCGGATGAGGTTTTTGTAAATATCCATGGTAAAAATGGTGGCAGTGCTGTTGGCCATGGAGGCTAATGAGGAAACAATTGCTGCAGCCAAAGCCGCAAAAGCGAGTCCTTTCAAGCCGACGGGTAGCAGATGCAATAATGAGGGATACGCCTTGTCGGCTTTGGGCAGGTTGGTGGCCACATCGGTCATGGCAGTGGTGAATGGCCCCACACCGGATTCCTGTTGTACCAGTACAAAGGCGGCAATGCCCGGAATGACCACGATTAGCGGCATGAGCACTTTGAGAAATCCTGCAAAAATAATACCTAATTGAGCCTGATTCAGATTTTTAGCAGCCAATGCCCGCTGCGTGATGTATTGATTACAGCCCCAATAACTCAGATTGGCAATCCACATACCGCCAATCAACACGCTCAGTCCGGGCAAATCGAGATAAGCATCCCGAACACCACCTTTACCATCCGGGATCATCATTTGTCCCTTCTCAAAAATCATGTGAAAGTGGTTGGGCGCCTCGCGTCTTAAAAGTGCAAATCCATCCAGAGCATTGCCGTCACCGACCAATTGAAGCGCCAGGTAAGTAGTAGCCAAACCGCCGAGCATAAGAAAAACTACTTGAATCACATCTGTCCAGGCTACCGCTTTTAAACCGCCATATATAGAATAGAGCATGGCAAATACTGCTAACCCTATCACCGCATATAAAAATGGAATGCCCATTATCGTCTCGATACTGAGCGCACCGAGATAAAGCACGGAGGTCAAATTGACAAATACATAAAGAAACAACCAAAAAATGGCCATAGCAATACGGACGCGATTGTCGTATCTGCTTTCCAGAAACTGCGGCATGGTATAGATCCCCTTTTTCAAAAAAATGGGCAAAAAGAAAAAGCCCACGATGAGCAGGGTTGCCGCAGCCATCCACTCGTAAGATGCAATGGCCAGTCCAAGAGCAAATCCGGAACCGGACATCCCAATAAACTGCTCGGCTGAAATGTTTGATGCAATCAACGAGGCTCCGATAGCCCACCATGGAAGTGATTTACTCGCCAGAAAGTAATCCTTGGAATCCTTTTCATGACCTTTTTTCTCGCGTGACACCCATAGGCCCACAGCGACAATGAGGCAACAATAGCCAATGAAAATAACTAAATCAACAGTAGAGAAATTCATGATTCAAGTTGCAGTTGGTGAATAATTTGGTGTTATTAATTTGGCGAAGTTAATTATTGAATCGAGAAATATAATATCTTTGTAGAATGAATTCCAAATTGGGCGTATTTCTACTCGCTGCACAAATCCTCGTGGTTTTAGCACCGGCTCCTCTCCAGACAGAGCTGGCCAAAATGGATCATCTCGTCCAGCATTTTATCGAACACAGAAAACAATCCTCAGAGATCTCCTTCCTTTCCTTTTTATCCCTGCATTACGGAGAATCCTTTTCTCAACATCAGGATGATCACAACCACGACAACCTGCCCGGAAAGGATGGCCCAATTCATAACCACGCTATACTCTGTGGTTGCCTGATTCCTGATTTGCCCGAAAACCCAAAGTTTGAGTTACGCCTTCCCCCTTTACAACCTAAGAAACTTTTCCCGACTGACGAAGCTGAAAATGAATTGCTACTTGCCTCAGGTATCTGGCAACCCCCACGATTGGGATAACTTTCCCCAGGCGTTTTTGACGCTTATTAAAGGCTGGTCTTTGCCCAAACTACAGGTTTTATGATGCCGGAGTTGTCGGCTTAGCACAAAGCCATATTCCATCTATTTCTTATTCAGCAAATTAACTTATGTTAGCATCTATCATTAATTTTTCCATACGCAACAAACTGATTATCATTGCGCTTACAGCCTCATTGATTGGTGTCGGGGTGTATTCCTTTATACAACTACCCATAGATGCCATTCCGGATATTACCAATAATCAGGTACAGGTGCTCACGGTGTGCCCGACACTGGCCACTCAGGAAGTGGAGCAGTTTGTTACCGCACCTATCGAGTTCGCGGTACGATCCATTCCCGGGGTAGTGGAGTTGCGCTCCATTTCCCGCTTCGGTCTGAGTGTAGTGACTGTAGTTTTTGAGGAGCGCATAAATCCCTATCTCGCCCGACAATTGATTGCCGAAAAGCTTAAAATGGCGGAGGAGATGATTCCCAAAGGCCTGGGAACCCCTGAGATGGCACCAATCTCCACAGGCCTTGGAGAAATCCTGCACTATAGGATAGAGCCGCTTCCCGGCTATGAAAATCGATACTCCGCAGCAGACTTGAGGACGATACAGGACTGGATTGTCAAGCGACAGCTTTCCGGAATACCCGGCGTGGTGGAAATCAACAGCTTCGGCGGCTACCTCAAACAATACGAGGTGGCTCTGTCGCCGGAAAGACTGCGCAATCTCGGCATTGGCATTCAGGAGGTGTTCACCGCGCTTGAAGATGCCAATGAAAATACCGGTGGAGCCTATATCGAACATCACAGCAGTATGTACTTCATCCGTGCGGAGGGCTTGGTACGCTCCTTAGAGGACATCCGAAATATCGTGGTGCGCAGCGGTGCAGGTGCACCTATAAAAATAGGAGATGTAGGGGAGGTGCGATATGGTAGTGCCGTGCGGTATGGTGCGGTGAGTCACAACGGCGAGGGTGAAATCGTCTTAGGCATCGTAATGATGCTAAAAGGAGAAAATGCCGCCCGCGTAATCGGCCGAGTGAAGGAAAAGCTGGAGACTACCAGGAAATCTCTCCCGGAGGGCATCACGCTCACCACCTTTCTGGACAGAGAGAATCTGGTAAACAGAACTATTCGCACCGTAGAAAAAAACTTAATCGAAGGTGCCCTGATCGTCATTTTTGTGCTCGTACTGTTGTTGGGCAACCTCCGCGCCGGGTTGATCATCGCCTCTGTGATTCCACTCTCCATGCTGTTTGCCATCTGGATGATGCACCTTTTTGGGGTAAGTGCCAACCTCATGTCATTGGGGGCTATTGATTTTGGGCTGATTGTGGATGGAGCGGTAATTATCGTAGAGGCTACACTGCACTTTCTAACCACACAAGTTGTCCATAAACCCGGATTGGTTAACGGCGTAAAGCTCAGCAAGCCGGAAATGGATAATCAGGTTGCCACCGCTGCCGGCAAGGTCATGCGATCCTCTATTTTTGGCACCATAATTATTTTGGTGGTTTATTTGCCGGTCTTGTCCTTGTCGGGCGTGGAAGGCAAGATGTTCAAGCCCATGGCCGAAACAGTTTCCTTTGCACTGGTTGGCGCCCTGATTCTGTCGCTGACCTACGTACCGGCTATGTCAGCCCTATTCCTGAGCCGTAATATCAGGCATCAGGTCACCTTTGCAGATCGGCTGATGGATTTTCTGAAGCGTTTGTACCGTCCATCTCTTGAAATAGCGCTACGATGGCCCAAGGCAATTATCTCCTCCACACTGATTGTCTTTGCGCTGAGTGTTTTTTTGTTCTCCCGAATGGGCGGTGAATTCATTCCCACACTTGACGAGGGGGATATCATGATGCATGGCTTTTTAAAGCCGGGAGCTTCCCTGACGCAAACGCTGGAAAGCCACAGGCTGGTACAGAAAATTATCCTCGAGCATTTTCCGGATGAAGTGGAACAAGTCATTTCCAAAAGTGGCTCGGCAGAAATTCCCACTGATCCTATGGCTATCGAGACTGCTGATAACATTATTCTGCTGAAAGACAAGGCGGGTTGGACTAAAGCAGAAACAAAGGAAGCACTTGTGGAGCTGCTCGAGGAAAAAGTACACGAGGTACCCGGCATGGCCTTCGAGTTCACCCAACCCATCAAAATGCGGTTTGACGAAATGATGACCGGTGTCCGCTCCGATATTGCCGTAAAAATATTCGGAGAAAACCTGGACACGCTGGCCCGGGTCGGCCAGCGAGCTGCGCGTTTGCTAAATAAAATCCCGGGCGTAGTAGATGTTAAAGCCGAACAAATAGAAGGTCTTCCTCAAATTGCTGTGCGCTACAATTACGCCCAGATTGCCCGTTACGGATTGCATATCAAGGACCTCAACGAAACGGTACGCGCCGCATTTGCGGGCTCCGTGGCTGGTGTGGTTTTTGAAAATGAAAGGCGATTTGATTTGGTCGTGCGGCTTGACACCACTTTCCGGACGGATATATCTGACGTAAGGAATCTCCCTCTGGCCACTGCGGAAGGCGCGCTGATTCCATTGCATCAGGTGGCAGATGTGGATTTCCTTCCCGGCGCCGCTCAAATCAGTAGGGATGACGGCCGCCGGCGTATCGTCATTAGCGCCAATGTGCGCGGAAAAGATATCGAAAGTGCGATTGCTGAGGTACAGGAAGTCATCGAACAAAACCTCAATCTGCCACCCGGTTATTCCGCAGGATATGGCGGTCAGTTTGAAAATCTCCAGGCTGCGAAGGCCCGACTTTCCGTCGCGGTGCCGGTAGCATTGTTACTCATTTTTGTATTGCTCTATTTTGCATTCAATGCACTCAGAGAGAGTTTATTAATTTATACCGCCATCCCAATGGCAGCGGTCGGAGGCGTATTTGCGCTATTAATTCGCGATATGCCTTTCTCCATTTCTGCCGGCGTAGGATTCATAGCACTTTTCGGCATTGCGGTATTGAACGGCATAGTCATGATTGCTTATTTCAACCAGTTGGAGCAGCAGGGTGTAACCGACGTGCGTGAAAGGATTATGCAAGGCGCCATGACCCGGCTTCGCCCCGTGCTGATGACGGCGGCGGTGGCTTCGCTCGGGTTTCTGCCCATGGCCATTTCGCAAGGCGCCGGGGCGGAGGTACAACGCCCCCTGGCCACCGTAGTCATTGGCGGATTATTGACTTCTACCCTACTCACCCTGATTCTCCTACCGGTATTGTATGGCATTTTCTTTCGTCAAAGAAAACCCACAGGAGGTGATGCAGCACCATCAAAGGCCATGTCTGCTTTATTGATTCTGGTGTTCAGTGGCGGAATTGCCGCAGGACAAACGCAACTGACCGAACAGGAGGCCATTGAAATAGCATTAAACAATCATCCCGCGGTGCAAACTGCCAGCCTGAAAATACAGCAGCAAAATGCCTTGTTGGGGACTGCCAGAATTTGGGAGCCTGGAGAAATTTTTCACAATATCGCGGCAGACCCGGACTACGGCATGTTCGGAACCACCGCCTTGGGTGTCAGTCAAGCCTTTCCGGTGCGAAAAATGACTCAGGCAAGAAAAATGTATTACGAAAGACAATCGGCACAAGCGCAGGCCGGGCTGAATCTGACCCGGCAACAGGTTGCCCGTTCCATACGGGAACTCTATCAACACTTGAGCTTTATTCAAAGTGAGGCCGAATTGTATCAGCGCCTTGATTCCCTTTATGAAGAAGTGGCCAAAACGGCAGACCGACGGTTCGAATCAGGTGAAATTGCCCTTTCTGAGCAGTTAGCGCTGCGCGACAAGGCCGCCCAGGTGAATATGATGCTGGAGACTACCGGGCATGAAATAGAATTTGACCGCGTCGTTTTGGGCCAGCTGCTTGGCCTTCCGGGAAAAGTCATTCCGGTAATGGAGCCCTTTCAACGCATGAACTTTTCACTTTCGGATACCGCCCTGATTGAAAATTCAGCACAATCTGCTTTTGACCGCAGCGCCATGGAGGTGGCTTCAACCGAGCAGTTACTCGTGAAGGCCAACCGCGCTGCAGGATTTTCTGCCGGAGCACTAATCCAGTATCTTCCTACAGGAGTAGTAATGCCAGGTTGGCAACTTGGACTTCGCCTGCCGCTCGCTTCCAGTCACCTTCGTGCAGCCGAAATGGCAGCTGTAGCAAATATCAAAGTAGCGGAAAGCCAATACCAGGATGCCCTGCTTCGGCGACGGAATGAAATGGCTCACTTGTTGCACGAACAGGAAAAATACGCCATCCAACTCGACTATTACGAAAAGCAGGGAAAAGCCCTTGCCACAGAACTTTGGCGCAGCGCAAGCGCCAATTACCGCGCCGGAGAAATTGGATTTTCAGCCTTCACCCAAATTGCTGAACAGGCTTTGGGTATTGAACTCAATTATCTGGAAAGTCTCTTCGGACTAAACATGACGGTCATTGAACTCAGGATGTTAACCGGCCAGTAATTTTTTCACATTTCTTCTCACCATGAAGATTCAATCCTCAAAAAACCAATGAAAAATATCTTTTTAGCTTCTTCAATCCTCTTCCTCCTGAGTGCCTGCGGTACAAAATCAGGAGAATCTGCTACTACGGAACAGGAAATGCCCAAAGAGGAATCGCTGGTGTGGCTTTCCCGCGAGCAATATCAAAACAGCGGTATTCAAACCGGTAATTTCACCAAAGAACAAGTGCAGGATTTTCTGTCAGCAGGTGCAGAATTGTACCTCGGCAAAGAACATACCGCTACGGTAAGTGCCATTGCGGATGGAATTGTTTCCGAGCTTCAGGTGGCGCTCAATCAGCCTGTGCGCAAGGGAGATGTAGTTGCCGTATTGTACAAGCCCGACCTTCTAGATTTACAGGAGCGTTATCTGCGTGAAAAGGAACGCATCATATTTCTACAGGCCGAATACGAGCGATACAAGAGCCTGGCATCCGACAACGCCACCGCTTCCAAGAACTTCCAAAAAGCAGAATCCGAATGGCGCGAATCCCAGACGGCGATGGCGCTTTATGCAGCGAGGCTGCAACAATATCAGATAGACCCGAACAAAGTTGCACCGGATCAGCTGAAGACGACCATGCCGCTTCGGGCTCCTATCAGTGGAACGGTTACAGCTATCCATGCCGGCACCGGCGCAGCACTCGGCGTGGGTACGGCTTTATGTGAAATTGCCGACTTCTCCCGTGTGAAACCGGTAATTTATATTTTTGAGAAAGACATGTTTAAGGTGAAGCCCGGCGCCAGGGCACGGCTTTTCTTCTCTACCGACCCGACCCGCAAATTTGATGCCCGGATTACCAGTATGGATGGAATGGTGGATCGCACCCGCAATGCCGTTCGCGCTTTTGCCCAATTTGACAACCCTGTGGAAGGGCTTGTGGCAGGCGCCTACATGGAAGCCCGTATAGCGCCCGAGGCAGCGGTGGAAGCTTTGGTATTGCCGGAAACAGCAGTCATTCGGGAAGGTGAAGGTGAGTTCATTTTTCTGATGGAGAAAGAAGACCCTTCGGGATTCTGGTTTAGAAAAACCGAAGTAAAAACCGGAAGCGCCTCCGATGGCAAATGGGCTATTTACCCTGTGAACAGCTTGCCCGAAGATGCCAAAGTTGCTATTTCAGGGGTTTACTACCTTTCTGCACAGGGGAGCGGCATTGAGATTGAGGAGTAAAAAATGTGCTTAACTAGTCATCGCCAGCCAGGCCATGAGGCCGGCGCCGATAGGTAGTGCGTCTTCATCAATGTCAAAGGTATCGGTATGGATTGGGGAGGTGATTCCTTTGCCGGCATTCCCGGTGCCTAGTCGGTAGAAGCAGGCGGGAACGTGGTGGGAATACCAGGCGAAGTCCTCAGAGGTCATGCGCATGGGGAGTTCCACTACGTTTTCGGCACCGAGGTAAGCCTCAGCCGCCGCTTTACATCTATCGGTGAGATGAGGGTCGTTTACCAGGACGGGATACCCTTTTTCCACACGTAAAATAGCCTTTGCATCAAAGCCTTGTGCCACTCCGGAAACAATTTTCTGCATGCGCTGATGTGCTTCAGCGCGCCATGTTTCATCCATGGTGCGAAAGGTGCCCTGCAGGCTCACCGAGTTGGGAATAATATTGGTAGCACCGCCATCGGATTCAATACGACCGAACGTTAGTACGGACGGTATAAAGGGGGTGGCATAACGACTGACAACCATCTGCAATGCGTTGATTATCTGAGCAGTAACTACAATGGGATCAATACAGTCCTGTGGCATGGCACCATGCCCTCCCCGACCGTGGACGGTCAGATAGAGCTCATCGGATGAGGCCATGTAGGAGCCTGATCGAAATCCGACTTTTCCGGCTTCGAGAGGGGGATGAACATGTTGTCCAATGATGGATGACGGAACGGGGTTTTGCAGCACGCCCTCTTCGATGAGCAGGGAAGCTCCGCCCGGGAGTCGTTCTTCGCCGGGTTGAAAAATAAGCCGAATGGTACCCTCCCATTGATTGCGAAGTTGGTTCAGGATGTGAGCGGCGCCGAGGAGGGCGGTGGTATGCACGTCATGTCCACAGGCATGCATAACGCCGGGTACGGTGGAGCGATAAGGCTTGTCGCCTGCTTCCTGAATGGGGAGGGCATCCATATCGGCGCGAAGGGCCCTTACATTTTTTTGTGCATTTCGACCTTGCAGTGTGGCCAGGATTCCCGTTCCGGCAAGCCCTTTTTGGTAGGGTATTTTTAGGAGGTCGAGTTTACGCGCGATAAATTCGGCAGTTTGAACTTCCTGAAAGGATAACTCAGGATGAGCATGCAGGTGTCTTCGAATGTCCACCAGTTCGGCATGCAATTCCCGGGATATTGACCGAACATCATTTTGCAGCATCTTACAAAGCAGCTTCGATGGCCTCTGCGAGTGCGAGGAGCGAGGCGGCATCGGGGCGGGAAGATGCGCCGAAATGCAATTTCACATCATCTCCGGAGAACCTCGGAATGATGTGGAGGTGCATGTGCGGCACTTCCTGGCCTGCAGCACTTCCGTTGCTTTGTACCAGATTAGAACCCTCGCATTGGATGCCATCAGCATTACGCAGCGCCTGTTCTACGCGCATGGCAATCTGAAACAAGTGCATACCGGTGGTTTCATCCATGTCGGCGAGCGTTTCGAAGTGGCGGCGAGGTACCACCAGGACGTGGCCCGGATTGGCGGGTTGAATATCCATAAAGGCTAAGACCATGTTGTCTTCATAAACGATGCTGGCGGGGAGATGGCCGGCTGCAATTTTACAGAACACGCAATTTTCCATAAGAATTCGGGTTTCCTTACAAACGTCCGGATTTTTTCCCGGTTCGCCAAAAAAAACAGAAAAAGAAGCACAACCTCACCCGGGTATTCCTGCAATGCCTGGGCATTGATGATAAAAATCACTTTTGTTTCTGACACATATCATCCTGGCTGGAAAGATGCTCCAAGTATCTTGCGCCCGAAATTAGACAGAACATCCACATGAAGGCCATTTTTCTATTAATCATTCTGAGTTTGATGGTAGCTGTCGGCTTTTTGGCGGCATTTATCTGGGCGGTGAGAACCGGACAGTACGATGATGATTACACCCCTTCCATCCGGATGCTTTTCGAAGACCCCAAATCCGAGAATAACAAAGAAAAACCATAATACTTAAACATTTACCTGATGGCACAAGTAGAGAAATTTCAGTACGACAATGCGATCGTTCGGAAGTTCATCATCGCCTCCGTTCTTTTTGGGATTATCGGAATGCTGGTTGGCCTTTTGGTGGCATTGCAGTTTATCTGGCCGGAGCTGAATTTTGGTATTCCTTACACCACCTTTGGAAGAATCAGGCCATTGCACACCAATGCCGTAATTTTTGCATTTGTGGGTAACGGCATTTTTATGGGGGTGTATTACTCGCTCCCGCGGTTGCTGAAAACCGAAATGTGGAGCAAGGCGCTTAGCAATTTCCATTTTTGGGGCTGGCAATCTATCATTCTGGCAGCTGCGGTTACCCTGCCGTTAGGCTTCACGAGTTCGCACGAATACGCAGAGCTTGAATGGCCGATTGACCTCGCGATTGCCGTAGTGTGGATCGCTTTTGGCATAAATATGTTCATGACCATAGTCAAGCGAAGGGAAACTCACTTGTATGTAGCCATTTGGTTTTATATTGCTACCTGGGTAACTGTAACGGTACTGCATGTTTTCAACAACATTGAGGTGCCGGTCAACCTTTGGAAGAGTTATCCGGTAGCTGCCGGCGTGCAGGATGCCCTGATTCAGTGGTGGTATGGGCACAATGCAGTGGCATTTTTCCTTACAACGCCATACCTCGGCTTGATGTACTACTTCATGCCCAAGGCCGCGAATCGCCCTGTATATTCTTACAAACTGTCCATTATTCACTTTTGGGCACTGATTTTCATTTACATCTGGGCGGGTCCGCACCACTTGCTTTACACTTCCCTACCCGACTGGGCACAGTCATTGGGTACCGTCTTTTCCATCATGCTGATAGCACCCTCCTGGGGCGGTATGCTGAATGGTCTTCTCACGCTTCGCGGTGCCTGGGACAGGGTTCGGCAGGATCCGGTGTTGAAATTCCTGGTAGTTGCCATCACCGCCTACGGTATGGCCACCTTTGAAGGCCCCATGCTTTCTGTCAAATCGGTGAATGCCATCAGTCACTTTACGGACTGGACGATTGGGCACGTGCACGTTGGCGCTTTGGGCTGGAACGGCTTCATGACCTTTGGCATCATCTACTGGTTGATTCCGCGGATGTACCGCACAAACCTTTACTCGGTAAAATTAGCCAACTGGCATTTCTGGATTGGTACCCTGGGCATTTTGTTTTATGCCGTACCGCTTTACTGGTCGGGATGGACCCAGGCCTTGATGTGGAAGCAATTTACACCGGATGGATTCCTTAAGTACGCCAATTTCCTGGAAACGGTCACCCAATTGAAGTGGTTCTACGTGGCACGGGCTATTGGAGGTACGATGTTTCTTTCCGGAGTATTTATTATGGCCTACAACCTGATAAAAACGGCAAAATCCGGCTCTTTTGTGGCATTTGAAGAGGCCGAAGCACCTCCTCGGGAAGTATATGTAGCCCACAAGGGTGATCACTGGCACAAATGGATCGAACGCAAGCCGGTACAGTTCTTGGTAGCGAGTCTCGTAGTCATCCTGATTGGTGGCATTGTAGAAATTTTCCCGATGGTGCTCATCGAAAGCAATGTGCCCAAGATCGAATCCGTGAAGCCTTATACGCCGCTGGAACTGGAAGGCAGGGATATCTACATCAGGGAGGGCTGTGTGGGCTGTCACTCTCAGATGGTTCGTCCATTCCGCTCGGAAACAGAGCGGTACGGCGAATACTCTAAATCAGGAGAATACATATACGACCGCCCGTTTCTTTGGGGGTCTAAGCGCACCGGGCCGGATTTGCATCGCCAGGGAGGCAAGTATCCCGACAGTTGGCATTACAACCACATGCTGGTGCCCCAGACCATGTCGCCTGGGTCCATCATGCCACCCTATCCCTGGCTGATAGAAGATGAGTTGAGCACCGCCTTTACGGCCGACAAGATCAAGGTGCTCCGCATGATGGGAACGCCTTATCCGGAGGGTTTCGAGGATATTGCGGTGGAGGATTTGAAGAAACAGGCAGGACAAATTGCCGAGCGACTCCGCAAGGACGGCATTGAGGATGAGAACCTCGAAAGCAGGGAAATTGTGGCTCTCATTGCCTATCTGCAGCGTTTGGGCACGGATATCAAACCTAAGGCACAGGCCACTTCAGGTAATTAATGACACACATGCGGGTTGGGTCTCGCTTTATTAAAATTGAAAAAGATGTTTAAGTATATTTTGGAACGGGCTGGCGAAATCAACTGGATGGGCATTTCCGCCTTAGTGACCTTTTTCGCCATTTTTATTATCGCCACCATCGTCATTCTTCGGAAAAACCCGGAATACATCCGCAAAATGTCCAATATGCCGCTGGATGACCAATACAACTCTGTTACTAACCATGAAACAGCGAAGCACCATGAAAAATAAACTCACTAAATTTCTATTTTTCACAGCGGCCGTCAGTTTTCCGGCCGCACAATTAATTGCTCAAAATGCTGTGACAGCGGCCGCCGCTGGTGACACCGGCTTTTTCACCAAGCTATTTGCCAATACCGTATTGATTGTAACGGCTATTATAACGCTCTCTGCGATATTTGCCATTACGCAATTGCTCAACTCGGTAGTAAAGGCGCAGCAGGCGAAAATTTATAAAGAACAGGGCATCGAGGCTGTTGTCGAAGAGGAGAAAAAGGAAGAAGGAAGTACCTGGGAGCGATTTATCAAGCGCTGGACCCAAGCCGTGCCTGTCACCAAAGAGGCCGATGTGTTGCTCGACCACAGCTACGATGGCATCCGCGAGTTGGATAATAGCCTTCCGCCCTGGTGGGTTGCCTTATTCTATGTGACTATCGGTTTTGCTTTGGCGTATATGACTTATTTCCATTTTAGCGGAGCCGGTCCGAGCTCAGCTCAGGAATACGAGTATCAAATGGCCAAGGCGCAGGAAGAAAAAGATGCGTTTCTTGCCCGGCAGGCCAATAAAGTTGATGAAAGCAACGTCACTGTGCTTGCTGATGACAATGAACTGGCGATAGGAAAAACCATTTACGAAGCAAATTGCGTAGCTTGCCATGGTGCCGGCGGTGAAGGGGGCGTTGGTCCAAATATGACCGACGACTACTGGATCCACGGTGGAGGCATCAAGAATATTTTTAAAACCATCAAGAACGGGGTACCTGAAAAAGGGATGATTGCCTGGAGTTCACAACTGCGTCCTGCCGACATGCAACGCGTGGCCAGCTATATTATGACTATGCGGGGCACGAACCCGCCTAATGCCAAGGAGCCGCAAGGTGACTTATACAACCCGGAAGCAGAAGAATCCAATTCGACGGAAGCAACTGCCGAGCCGGCTCCGGCAGCCGAAGGCAAATAATTAAAGTATTATGGACCCGATTGACACCATTTACGATACCGAGGAATTTCGCGACAAGATTTCCACGGTTGATGAAAAAGGAAAGCGGGTATGGGTTTACCCCAAAAAACCCAAAGGGCGGTTCACCAATTATCGCACCTGGCTGAGTGGGTTGCTGCTCGCTTTCCTATTTGGAATGCCCTTTGTCACCTATCAGGGCGAACCCTTGTTGTTGTTTAACGTCATTGAGAGGAAGTTTATCCTGTTTGGCATTCTTTTCACCCCTCAGGATTTTCATCTTCTGGGGCTTGCCATGCTGACGCTCATCGTATTTATTGTACTGTTTACGGTGGTTTTCGGCCGCTTGTTCTGCGGGTGGGTTTGCCCTCAAACGATATTCATGGAAATGGTTTTCCGAAAAATTGAATATTGGATTGAAGGAGATGCCGGCGCACAGCGCAAACTGGCAGCAGCACCCTGGAACCGGGAGAAAATCCTGAAAAAAACAGCCAAACTGGGTATTTTCTTCCTGATTGCCGTATTGATATCCAACACTTTTTTAGCATATATTATAGGTGTGGATGAGGTTTTTAAAATTGCCACCGAGCCGATTAGTCAACATCTGGGAGGCTTCTCGGCCATGATGTTGTTTTCAGGAGCCTTTTTCTTTGTCTTTGCCTACATGCGCGAGCAGGTTTGCATTGCCATTTGCCCTTATGGCCGATTGCAGGGCGTGCTGCTTGACCCCAACTCCATCGTTATCGCTTATGATTTTATCCGCGGAGAGCCCAGAGGAAAAATCCGCAAGGAGAAACAACCGGAGCAGGCCAACGCGCCAAAAAATGACCTCATTGCCGGCTCGGCAGCAGCAACCAAGCCTTTGGGCGACTGCGTGGACTGCAAGCTATGTGTGCATGTCTGCCCGACCGGGATTGATATCCGCAACGGAACGCAACTGGAATGCGTAAACTGTACCGCCTGCATTGATGCCTGCGATGAAGTGATGGACAAGGTAGGTCGGCCCCGCGGGCTGATTCGCTACGACAGCCATAACGGCATTGTAGAAAAACGACGTAAAATTTTTACGCCGCGGGTAATTGCTTATTCCTTCTTTCTGGCGCTGCTGTTGGGCCTCAATATTGCCTTCCTTGGGGGGCGTGCCGAGGTAGAAGTCATCATCCTTCGTACACCTGGTTTGCTGTTTCAAAAAGTGGACGAACAGCGCGTGAGCAATCTGTACAATTATGAGGTCATCAACAAAACCGGTAAAGATCTTCCCGTGGAATTTCGACTACTCAACACCGGTGGAGAGATAAAGCTCGTAGGCCAGCCGCCTGTAGCAAAAGCCGGTGAAGTCGCTAAAGGCACCATGTTTATCATCATGGAAAAAGATAAACTCAAAGGCCGTAAAAATGACATGCACCTTGAGATAATTTCCGCCGGGAAGCAAGTAGATGAAGTAAAAACCAATTTTTTCGGGCCGGTCAAGTAAATAGGTCCTGCAGGATTTTGCAAACATTTAAATGATTGAACATGAAACTCAACTGGGGAACCGGAATCGCCATGTTTTACAGCACTTTCGTTGTGGTGCTGGTGGCAGTGGTCATCAAGACCACTACTTTTGACAACAGCCTGGTGTCAGAACAATATTATGCCGACGATCTCAATTACCAGCAACAGTTCGACAAGCTACAAAACAGCAAAAACCTGAATAAGGACCTGGAAATCCAATACCAGGCATCCTCTCAACAGGTGCTGCTTCACTTTCCTGACAATCTCCCCGCGCCGAAAGGGGAAGTATATTTCTTTTGCCCTTCCAACAGCAAATTGGATTTCCGTCAGCCTGTAGTTGCCGATGCAAACCGACAGCAAAGTATCGCTACCGAGCAACTCAAGCCCGGGCTTTGGCGCATCAAGGTGGACTGGCAGGCCGGAGACATCCCCTATTTCAAAGAAGTGGTCCTTACACTATAAATATTATTGTATGGTGCTCTGGACCGCTTTCGCTATGGGCTTGGCAGGCAGTCTGCATTGCGTAGGTATGTGCGGACCGCTTGCACTGGCACTGCCTTACCGCCCAGGAACGAAAATCCAAATCTTCGGACAGGTCATGTTGTACCAGATAGGAAGAATAATGACCTACAGCCTGCTGGGGGCCATCATCGGTCTTGCGGGCCGGGGTCTTTTTCTCGCCGGCTGGCAGGCGGGACTTTCTCTTGCCCTTGGGGGCTTGTTTTTGGTAGCAGCTATTTTTTCGCTGGACATAGAGCGTCACATTGCCAATTCTCCCGGTATTCGTCAGGTGCATGCCTGGGCTAGTACCACGCTTGCCCGGTGGATGCAACAGCGCGGAAACCTGACGCTTTTTGGTATTGGTGTCCTGAATGGCCTTTTACCTTGTGGAATGGTCTATATGGCGGTAGCGGGGGCCGTCACCTCAGCAGGTGTTATGCAGGGTGCCGGGTTTATGGCGCTCTTTGGTTTGGGCACGCTACCCATGATGACAGCGGTAGCCATGGCGGGAAAGTTTATTCCTGTAAGCTGGAGAAACCGGGCAAGAAAACTCCTGCCGATATTTTTGGTGGTTTTTGCACTCTTTTTCATAGCACGGGGCTTGAATTTCCAGGTTCCCGCAGAGGTGCGTTTTTGGGAAAATATGAATAATCAACCCATGTGTCATTAAACACCTAATTGGAAAAGATGTTATTACACCGACAATATACATCTTCGATGATACAAACTGATATTGCCATCATCGGCGCCGGCCCTGTGGGACTTTTCGCCGTATTCGAAGCAGGTCTTCTGCAAATGCGCTGTCATTTGATTGACGTGCTGGCCACACCAGGCGGACAACTTGCCGAAATCTATCCCAAAAAGCCGATTTACGACATTCCCGGGTATCCTTCCGTACTGGCGCAGGAGCTGGTGGACAACCTGATGCAACAGATTGCTCCTTTTCACCCCACCTTCACCCTGGGCGAGCGCGTAGAAAAGCTGGAGCGGCAACCAGATAATTCGTTTATCCTCACCACCAACAAAGGCACTCAAATTCATGCCCCCATCGTGGCCATCGCTGCCGGCCTCGGCTCCTTTGAACCCCGTAAACCACCCATTGACAATATCCTTGAATTCGAAGACCACGGCGTGGAATATATCATCAAAGACCCCGAATACTATCGCAATAAGCGGATCGTCATTGCCGGAGGTGGTGACAGCGCCCTGGATTGGACCATCTACCTCGCAGATATCGCCAAAGAATTATACCTCATCCATCGGCGCACCGAATTCCGAGGAGCGCCCGACAGCGTAGAGAAAGTGATGCACCTGGCACATCAGGGGCGTATCTCACTCATCACCCAGGCTCAGGTAATTGGCCTGCTCGGCAACGGAAAACTCAGTGAAGTCGTCGTAGAACACGATGAGCGCGGCCAGTTTTCCATCGAAACAGACCATTTCGTTCCACTTTTCGGACTGACCCCAAAACTTGGGCCATTGGAAGAATGGGGCCTCGATATTGACAAAAACGGCATCAAAGTCAATACTTTTGATTACCAGACCAACGTGCCTGGCATTTATGCCATTGGCGATATCAATTGGTATCCGGGTAAACTCAAGCTCATCCTCTGCGGCTTTCACGAAGCAACGCTGATGTGTCAGTCTGCTTTCAAAATCGTCAATCCCAACAAGAAACTCAGTTTCAAATACACCACCGTAACAGGTATCAACGGGCTTGCCGAACAAGAAGTAGCCGCAGGTTAATCGAATTGTTTTTGGAAATACCCGGGGGTTCAATACGGAGATACGGCCATGTCATTCGCTCCAGGAAGTATGGGCCTCGGCGCTTCATTTTTCGGAAAATCCGGCTTTAATCCGTATTTTTGCAAAAAAAGCTGCATCATGCGGGTAGCGCTGTTCTCCATGTTGTGCTGTTGTATGATTCCCTGGTCCGTTTTCGGCCAGATGTGGAGCGGAACCGATACCCTTTTCGGTAATGAATGGATTCGTTTTGATCAGACCTGGTTTAAAATCCGCGTATCCGATGACGGCGTTTACCGCATTCCTTATGCGGCGTTAAATGCTGCCGGAATACCACTTGACTCCGTTCAGGGTGCCCGGTTCCAGCTTTTTCATCTCGGAAGGGAAGTGCCCCTCTACGTTTCTTCAGTAGGCATCCTTCAGACTAACGATTTTATGGAGTTTTACGGGGTTCGCAACCGCAGTGAATTAGACCGGTTCCTGTTTCAGAACCCTGACGATGAAATGCTAAATCCACACTACAGTCTTATCACGGACACCTCCGCCTATTACCTCAGCTGGGCTCCGACAGGAACGAACAACCTTCGATATCAGACCATCCCCAACGAACTCGACAATCTCCCGCCGCCTGACCCGTGGTATTGGTGTGAATTGTTGCAGGTATTTTCCAATTCAGCCATACAAAAAACAGATAGCGAAGGGCTTGCCGAATCGCGCTTCGATGAAGGAGAGGGTTTCTCTACCGGATTTCGAAGTACGAACATCTTTTCCTTTGCTCCAAAATTCAAGGCCAATGTTACAGAAGACAGTCGATTCCGCCTAAAATTGTTTTCCAACAACCGGCCCCACGATCTGCGCATTTCCCTCAACGGAACCACCGTTCACAGTGATATCTTTTCGGGATATCGCCTGCAGGAAATCGCTTTAGACAAACCCACCGGCAGCCTCGCTGCTTCCGAACAATTTACCGTATCAGGTATAGCTGGCAGCAACGACCGCCACGCTGTGGCCTGGGCCTCCCTCTCCTACCCTCGCCTGTTCAACTTCGACAATCAAACAATTTTCTCCCTTACTATTGAAGCTTCTCCACAGAAAAAACTGCTCGAAATCGCGCAATTCCAGGCCGGGAATACGCCTCCCATCCTCTACGATCTTACCAACCGCACGCGGATGACCACTACACTTTCCTCCGGCATGGTGCGTATCGGTTTGCCGGCTGCTGCTGCGCCCCGACAACTCATTCTGGTAAATCCATCGAGCGGGGTTCGCACAATCAACACATTAGAAAATATTGATTTCCAGGATTTTCGACAAGAAGATGCCGAGTTTATCCTCATTGCACACCCGGCACTCTTTCAAAGTGCTGACGGCAGCAATCCTGTTACGGATTATGCCGCTTATCGAAGCACTCCGGCCGGCGGCTCCTTTCGCACCATCGTGGTGTCCGTGGAGCAGCTCTACGACCAGTTCGCTTATGGCATTTCACGCCATCCGCTGTCTGTGAGGAATGCTGTTCATTTTTTCAAAAAATACTGGACGAATCCACGATTCGTGCTTCTTCTGGGAAAGGGTAGGCAATATAATGTTAGCCGTACCGCAGGGTCAGTATCTGGTACATTCATGGTGCCCACCTTCGGTGCACCCGGCTCTGACAACCTGCTGCTCAGCAGTAACCAATCCACGGTGCCTTTATTTCCGGTAGGGCGGATTGCAGCTACCACCCCGGAGGAGTTACGGATGTATCTCGACAAAGTCGTGGTGCATGAGGCCAACCCTGTAGCGCAGACGGAAGCCGACCGCTCCTGGAAAAAAGAAATCATCCATCTCGGCGGGGGTGGCTCCGCCGGTGAACAGCAATTCATCAAAAATGCCCTTTCCCAAATGGAGGGAATTTTGCGTCAGAGCGCAGTTGGTGCCAATGTGCATTCCTGGTTCAAGACCAGTGCCGACCCGATACAACAGGCGATCTCGGAAACGCTGACACGTCGAATCAATGAAGGCGCTTCCATACTTACTTTTTTTGGGCACTCAGGCACTGGAGGTTTCGATTTTGCGCTTGACAATCCCTCCTCTTATCGCAATTCCCGCCGTTATCCCGCCGTGTTTTCGCTCGGATGTTACTCCGGCCAAATTCACGAAAACCTGCGCAGTATTGGGGAGCAATTCATCTTCCAGCAAGATAAAGGCGCCATTGCTTTTTTTGCCACCACCGGGTTGGGGTACATTACATCC
>CAYTNI010000007.1:0-24604 GCA_964439115.1 uncultured Saprospiraceae bacterium | reverse complement strand
CATGTAGAGCGGCGGCAATGCTAATCTTACTCTCGTCATTACAACCCCACATCAGGTGAATACCGGCCATTTCTGCCACCTCGGCAATTTTCATGGCGTGGTCAACGCCTCCGCACTTCATCAATTTGATATTGTAAATTCCGTAAGGCGCGGGGCGATGTCCCATCTGTACCGCATCGTCCATAGAATGCAAATCCTCGTCGGCTGCACAGGCATTGCGGAGCTGTTCGGGAAGTTGACGCATGTCATCCAGACGCCCCGGTGTGAGGGGCTGTTCAAAAAATTCCGGGTTCAATACCTCGGTCGCTTTCCAAAACCGCAGGAGGGATTCTGTGGTGTAGCCCTGATTGATATCCACCCGGATGGCTATATCAGGCCCTACGAACTCCCGAAGTTTGGTGAAGGTTTCAATGTCCTGCTCTATATCAAGCCCAATTTTTAGCTTGATTACCCTGAAACCTTCTGCCAAAAAGGCGCGGGCATCTTCGAGGGTTTCCTCCACCGATTGAATACCTATCGTGACGGAGGTGGGAAAGCCCTCGTGTACTTTGCCTAAAAAATTACACAGCGGAATCCCTAGGAATTGGGTAAAAGCATCGTACAGTGCAATGTCTATTGCGGCCAGTGCGGCAGGGCGGCCCGGCAACCGCAGGGCTGCATGGCGAATCAGGTTTTTGAATTGCCGGATGTCCTTTCCGGCCAAAAGGGCTTCTGCATGCGCTGCAAGCTCAGACACCGAGCCTTCAAAATCCTCCCCGGTTACAAAGTGGGCAGGCGAACCGGAACCAACGCCAAGGAGCCCGTTTTCAAGTTCTACGGTTACAAAAATATTCTCCACATGGTCAATTCGCTTATAGGCGATGGTGTAGGGCTTTTTTAAATCCAGATTTTCGCTCCAGGTGCGCACACTCCGTATCTTCATGACGTCATTTTTACCTGCTAAGATACCCAAACTTGACGACATAAAATGATGCAAAATATTATTCTAAAATTTTGAAGAATTATTCGTTTTTTCCGTATATTTGAAACACAATCCTAATTCATTCAAATCAAAGTATGGAACTCAGGCACATCACCATCGGCGATCAGCTCCGAGAAAACGCACACCAATTTGGAACACGGGAAGCCGTGGTTTTTGCGGCCGAGAAGCAGCGCTATTCCTGGCAAAGCCTGGATGATGCCGTTGATCAACTGGCGAAGGGCTTTTTGGCGCTTGGGGTAAATCATGGAGATCACATTGCCATCTGGGGTACCAATGTGCCTGTATGGCTACTCACCCAATTAGCCGCAGCCCGAATCGGCGCCGTTTTGGTGACCATCAATCCGGAATGGCGGGAGCAGGAACTTCACTACGCCCTCCGCCAGTCGGATGCACAGGTATTGGTAATGATTCCCGGTTGGGAAAAACAGGTTAAGGGTAGTACCATGCGCTACGACTATCTCGCCATGCTGCGCAGTCTTTGCCCGGAGTTTCCCTGCACTGCTGAATTTCCTGAGTTGCAGCATGTCGTGGTAGCAGAAGGGGAAAACCTCCTGCCTGATGGATTTATTTCCCTGAGTGATTGTTTGTCAAAAGGGCGTAGCATTGGCGATGTGCAATTACAAGAAGCTGTTTCCCGGGTAAAACCGGAAGATGTGGTTTTGCTTCAATATACCTCGGGCACTACCGGTTTTCCCAAGGGGGCCATGCTTACCCACTATAATGTAATCAATAATGCTTTGGCGGCTGCAGACCACATGAGGATACATGAACTGGACAAAATTTGCGGTCCGGTACCGTTTTATCACTGTTTTGGTTCTATTCTTTTCGTATTGGGCGCTTTGGTGAGTGGCGCGGCATTGGTAGTGCCAGCGCCCATGTTTAATGCCCATAAAACGCTGGAAGTGGTGGAGCAGGAGCGCTGCACCGCCCTTTACGGCGTACCTACCATGTTCATTGCCGAAATGGATGAAACCGATTTTGACGCGTTTAATCTGAAAAGCCTTAGGACGGGAATCATGGCCGGAGCACCGGTGGATAAAGAACTTTTTGAAGCAGTGACGCAGCGGATGGGCGCCCGGGAAATGACTATAGCTTACGGACTAACGGAGGCTTCACCGGTTACACATCAGACCTGGATTGTGGATCCCATTGAAAAGCGCATTACCACTGTGGGGCGTCCTGTTGACCATACGGAATCGCGCATCGTAGATCCCGGCACTTTTCGCACGCTGGGCGACAATGAAGTAGGCGAAATTTGGGTAAAGGGATGGCATGTCATGAAAGGTTATTACCAAAAACCGGAGGAAACGGCCAAAGCTATTGTAGAGGATGGATGGTTGCGCACCGGCGACCTCGGCATACGCGATGAAAAAGGGTACTATCACATCGTAGGCCGACTCAAGGAGATGTTTATTGTGGGCGGACACAATGTCTATCCCGCTGAGGTTGAGCAGGCTTTGCACACCCTCCTGGAAGACAAGGTGGAGATGTTGCAGGTAGTTGGAGTACCACATCCTCGCCTACAGGAAGTTGGGGGCTTGGTGGTCAAGCTCAAACCTGGCCAATCCCTGACCATCGAGGAGGTTCAACAGGCTTGCGAGGGTAAGCTGGAATGGCCCAAAATACCCCGATACCTCAAATTGCTGGATGACTTCACCTTAGCCATGACGGTAACCGGCAAGATTCAAAAGTTCAAGCTCGTAGATTTATTCCGACAAGAAAAGGATTAGCCTTTGTTGGCCAATTGGCCGCAGGCCGCATCAATATCCTTGCCTCGGCTTTTACGCACCGTCACCATGATGTCGTGTCGGCGAAGTATGGCTGCGAACTGGTCAATTTTGTGGGCTGCGGATTTGAGGAAGGGAGCGCCGTCAATCGGATTGTATTCGATGATATTGACCCTTACGGGAAATTTGCGGCAAAGTTTGAGGAGCTTTTCGGCATCTTCGGGGCTGTCGTTGAAATTCTGGAAGGCGATATACTCGTAGCTGATTCGGTTTTGGGTATTTCGGTAAAAGTACTCCAGCGCCTCCATGAGGGTTTCCAGGTTATTCTGCTCGTTGATGGGCATAATTTCGTTGCGCTTAAGGTCATCGGCGGCATGGAGGGAGAGCGCGAGGTTGACGCGGGAGTTGTCGTCAGCGAGTTTTTTAATCATTTTGGCGATACCTGCCGTACTGACGGTAATTCTGCGGGCAGACATACCCAGGCCTTCCGGGGAGGTGATTTTATCAATGCTTTCCATGACGGGTTTATAGGCCAGCAAAGGCTCTCCCATACCCATATAGACGATATTGGTCAATGGATGGCCAAAAGTTTCCATGGATTGACGGTTGACTAACACAACCTGGTCGTAGATTTCTGCAGCATCGAGGTTGCGCACTCTTTTCATCCTTCCGGTTGCGCAAAAAGTACAGGTCAAACTACAGCCAACCTGAGAGGATACGCACACTGTGAAGCGCTGCTCTTCCGGTACGGGAATGAGTACAGCTTCTATGAGGTGGCCGTCATGCAGGCGAAATCTGGATTTAATGGTGCCGTCAAGGCTTCTCTGTACTTTGTCCTCTAAGATAGGAAGTATAGAAAAACTGTCATCTAAAGATTGCCGCAGCGGTTTGGGCAGGTTGGACATAGCCTCGAAGGAGACAGCGCTTTTTTTCCAGAGCCATTCATAAATCTGGCGACCCCGGAATTTGGGTTCTCCGAGTGCTGCGATGGCTGCTTCCAACTCTGGTTTGGTAAGCGTTCTGATATCGGTTTTATGGTCAGTGGTGGTCACGAAATTCTGATTTGCATGGTGCCATCAGCTCCGATATCGGTTAAGGTACAGGGTATTACGCAATTGATGAGCGAATCCTGTATTGGGGCTTCCACTTTGATGTAGTTGTCGGTGAACCCTGACATAAAACCCGGTCGGGAGCTTTGTTCGAAGAGTACAGGTCTGGTTTGGCCGATGGCTTTTTCGTAGAAAGCGCGGCGTTTTTTTTCACTTAGGCCGGTCAGGATGTGGTTCCTCCGTTTTCTTTCTTCCATGGGTACGACTTCTGCCATTTCAGCGGCCGGTGTATTGGCGCGTTCGGAGTAGGTAAACACATGGAGGTAGGACACATCGAGTTGTTGAATGAAGGCGCAGGTTTCCAGAAAATCCTCTTCGGTTTCGCCGGGGAATCCCACAATGACATCTGCTCCGATGCAGCAGTGCGGAATAGCATCGCGTATTTCAGCAACCCGTTCTGCGTAGAGTTCGCGGCGGTAGCGGCGTCGCATTTGCGCCAACTGCTTGTTGTTGCCAGACTGAAGGGGAATATGGAAATGGGGGGCAAACCGACGGGATTCACCCACGAATCGTATGATCTCGTTGGTGCAAAGGTTGGGCTCGATACTGGAAATACGGAATCTTTCTATTTCCTGAACCTCATCCAAAGCCTGGATAAGGTCAATGAACAAAGCTTCCTTTTTAGGCTTTTGCCCTTCAATCACCTCGGTGCCGTTGCCAAAGTCTCCGATATTGACACCGGTGAGTACAATTTCCTTTACGCCTTGGGCTGCAATGCGGCTTGCATCTGCTACTACTGCTTCGACGGTGCTGGAGCGGCTGGCCCCTCTGGCCTGTGGTATGGTACAAAAGGTGCATTTGTAGTCACAGCCATCCTGAACCTTTAGGAAAGAGCGTGTTCTGTCGCCGAAAGAAAAGGCATGTACAAAATCTTTAGCCTCGCGCACCTCTCCTGCTTGTACCATTCCCTTTCCGGGGGCTTTGGACAGGTCATCGACATAGTCCAGTATGCGGAATTTTTCTGCAGCGCCCAGCACGAGGTCCACACCGGGAATGGAGGCAATCTCCTCCGGCTTGAGCTGTGCATAACAGCCGACAACGGCAACGTAGGCGTTGGGGGATTTCCTGAGGGCCTGCCGAACGATATTCCGGCACTTTCGGTCAGCAAAGTCTGTCACCGAACAGGTGTTGATGACATACACATCAGCACCGAAGTCGAAATCCACCTCTGCGAAGCCGGCGTCCTCGAACAGACGTCCAATGGATGATGTTTCGGAGTAGTTGAGTTTACAACCCAGGGTGTGAAAAGCAACAGTTTTCGGCGTGGACATACGAAATTTTGTTTCGGAGCCGGAAAATTAGGTAAGCCGGTTCACCCTGTAAAAACGATGCTGTCGGCGAATTGTTTTTTCAGGATTTTTCAGAAAGCTTGTCTTCGATATTTTTTAGCTTTTTATCCAACTCCGGCAGGCGTTTAAAAACGGCAAAAGAGCGGACATAATCGCGGTAGGGAATAGCGGGATATCCACAGATGACGGTGTTCGGTTCATCTACATTTTGTGCTACGCCGGTTTGCGCCTGCACGATGGTACCGTCGGCAATTCGCACATGCCCGACAAATCCGACCTGGCCGGCGATTTTACATCCCTTACCGATTTTTGTGCTGCCGGCAATTCCGACCTGGGCTGCGATGACGGTATTCGCTCCGATTTCAGAGTTGTGTGCTACCTGGATGAGGTTGTCTAATTTAACACCATTCCGAATGATGGTGGAGCCGATGGAGCCCCGGTCAATGGTGGTATTGGCGCCAACCTCCACATCATCTTCTATGATAACATTGCCCAGATGTGGAATTTTCTGGTAGGAGCCATCGGGTTGTGGGGCAAAGCCGAATCCATCGCTACCGACGACGGCGTTGGCATGTAGAATGCACCTTGCGCCGACTTTGCATTCGTGTAAAATTCGGACACCCGGGTGAATCAGGGTGTTGGCACCCACGGCGGCATTTTCTCCAATGAACGCCTGGGCGCCAATGGAGGCTCCGTCGGCAATGACCGCACCTTTTTCGATAACGGCAAAGTGGCCGATGTTCACGTCGTTGCCAATCCAGGCTTCCGGGTGAACGAAAGCCTGTGGCGAGATGACGGCGGCAGTTTTTGTAGTTTGCTGGGAATTGAACTCATTCATCAGAAAGGCGAGTGCCGCATAAACGTCCTTTACGCGCAACAAAGTGGCCTGTACAGGCATTCGCGGTTTAAAATCCATGGGTACCAGTACGATGGAAGCCTTGGTGCTGTAGATGAAGGGTTCGTACTTGTCGTTACCCAGAAAAGTAATTTCTCCCGGCAGGCCTTCTTCAATTTTGCCGGGTTTGGTGACACAAACGTCGGGGTCACCCTCGATGCTGCCGTGAAGCAGGTTGGCCAGTGCTTGAGCTGATAATTGCATGGGGCAAATTTGCGCCGTTTTCGGGACAAAGTTTCTATTTTGTGCGCAAAAAAAGCCAATGAAGTCTGAGCCAATACCTTCCGGGGAGCCCCGACCTCCGATTTTCAACACTTGGCAGGCCATGTATGCCTTTGTAATCGGAGTGAGTTTGTTGATTTATCTCTTGCTGGTGTGGTTGAGCCTGAGCTATTCCTGAATGTTAAAGATTAACGTATGAGTTGGATTGACTGGATTGTGATGCTTGGTGCTTTGTTTGGCATCGCCGCGTATGGGGTTTATAAAACGCGGCATGTGCGAAGTGTGAAAAGTTATTTACTGGGAGACAGAGAGTTGCCCTGGTGGACTATTGGTCTTTCCATCATGGCCACTCAGGCAAGTGCGATTACGTTTTTGAGTACGCCGGGCCAGGCTTATGAGGACGGATTGCGGTTTTTGCAGTTTTATTTTGGCATTCCCATTGCCATGGTCATCCTGTCGGTATTTGTACTCCCGTTGTATTACCGGCTCAACGTCTATACGCCTTATGAATATCTTGAAAACCGCTTTGACCTGAAGACCCGGGTATTTACGGCGTTCTTGTTTTTGGTGCAGCGCGGCCTTGCAGCGGGGTTGACGATTTATGCACCGTCTATTGTGTTGTCCAGCATTTTGGGTTGGAATTTGAATTTCACCATCCTTTTTATTGGACTAATAGTCATTATTTATACGGTTTCAGGAGGCACAACGGCGGTGAGTGTTACCCAGAAGCAGCAAATGATGGTCATGTTATCGGGACTATTTCTGGCGGCGGGAGTCATTATCTGGAAGCTGCCAGCCGGTGTTGGCTTTACAGATTCAGTGAATCTGGCCGGTCATTTGGGCAAATTGAATGCAGTGACGTTTGAGTTTGACTTAAAAGACCGCTACAATATATGGTCGGGCATGATTGCGAGTGTTTTTTTATTTTTATCCTACTTTGGCACTGACCATTCGCAGGTTTCGCGGTATTTGTCGGGGAAGTCCCTGACAGAGAGTCGAATGGGGTTGATGTTCAACGGTTTGTTGAAAGTTCCCATGCAGTTTCTGGTATTGTTTGTAGGTATTCTGGTGTTTGTATTTTACCAGTTCAACCAGGCGCCGGTGCATTTCAATGAGTCTAATCTCGACAAGCTACGGGGTACTTCTTACGAGGCGGAATACAAGATGCTGGAGCAGCGTCATGAAGCGGTTTTTGTACAAAAACAGGCGGCCATGCAACGCATTTTAGACGCTTCGCGAAGTGGCGATGAGGCGGCATTGAGCGCAGCAAAAGCACATGCTGAGGCCATGCAGCAAGCCGATAAGGAGGTGCGGGAATCGGTGCGTCAGGTAATAGCCCAGGCTTCACCAGGAGCCAAAACGAAGGATACCGATTACGTATTTTTGTCGTTTGTCATGGAGCACATGCCCGTTGGGGTGATAGGTTTTCTGCTTGCCATGATATTTGCTGCGGGGATGTCCTCCACGGCATCGGAGTTGAATGCACTCACCAGTGTGATGGCCATGGACATATACAAGCGCAACTTAGTTAAGGATCGAAGTGACCGACATTACCTGAATGCATCGCGTTGGTTTACGGTCATGTGGGGATTATTGGCGTTGATATTTGCAGCCACGGCACAGTTGTTTGAGAACCTGATTCAGATGGTGAATATTTTGGGCTCCCTGTTTTACGGTACTATTCTGGGTGTTTTCCTCACTGCTTTTTTTATGCCTAAAGTCAAAGGCAACGCGGTCTTTTTAGCGGCTTTAATCACCCAGGCAGTAATTATCACTTTGTTTGTGCTGGAACGCAACGGGAGCTTACCCATTTCATTTTTGTGGTACAATCCAATCGGTTGCTTTTTGGTCATGGGTCTTGGTGGGATTTTTGAGCTTCTATTCGGGAGGCGTCAGTCAGGCGCTTAAGGATAGGCAAGGTCAAATCAGTCCTTCATCTGCAAAGCTGAAATAGTTTTTTCCGGCAACGATGATGTGGTCTAGTACGGCGATATCCAGTGTTTTTCCGGCCTGGATTAGTTTTTTGGTGAGGTCCAGATCGGCTTGGCTTGGTTTGAGGTTGCCGGAAGGGTGGTTGTGAAACATGACAAGGGCGGCAGCCCGGTATTCTATGGCTTTTCGGAACAGGATTTTGGCGTCCACGACAGTACCGGCAGTACCTCCGGAGCTGATTTGTTCCCGTCCTGTGATGAGGTTGGCCCGATTGAGTATTAAAATCCAGAATTCTTCGTGGGGGAGATCGGCCAAGATAGAAGCCATGGCGTCGTAGCTGTCGCGGCTGGAGCTCACCTTGGGGCGATGCCTGATGTCGGTAAGTTGCCGGCGGCGCCCAAGCTCGAGCGCCGCCAATATGGAGATAGCCTTGGCTTCGCCCACGCCTTTGAAACGACGGGTAAGGTCAGAAATGGTCCATTTTCCGAGTTCGTGCAAATCGTTTTCAGCCGCATGCAGAATGCGACGCGCCAGGGTCACGGCGGTTTCCTCCCGCGTGCCGGAGCCCAGGACGATAGCCAGCAGTTCCGCATCGGAAAGGTTGCTGCGGCCCCGAATGCGCATTTTTTCTCTGGGACGGTCTTCTTCTGCCCAGGATTTAATCGGCAGGGGATCAGGTTGGTACATGTTGCTTTGGTTTGAGTGTCACGAAAAATCAGGAAAATGAGGTGCCAGTCCGCATCTACAAGTGCGGGGTACTTGGTTAACCGGATTGTTGAATAGTCGAGGAGTTTACCTGGGATTTTGATCAGGGAAAAACTCAGGGTTTGGATTCATCCGTTTTTTGTTGAGCGGAGAACTGGTCAATGAGGCGGCCGATTGCCGCCGCAAAATCTGGAACATCCTCTTGAAAGACCGTCAGTCTGACCGTTTCATAGGCGCCCTCCCTATTTTTGCGGCTTTCGGCAACTTGCATGTAGTTGTTGCCGTTGGAGGCTACTTTGAGGTCGAGGTAATAGGTGCGGCTTTTGGTTTTCACCGTTTCTGTGTATTTTGCCTTGTTTTCCATGGCGAATGAATTTAAGGTTAACGAAATTTGTATTAAAGACGCTTTTGCGCTCCAAATTTCACGATGGCGGCATAAAAAAATGAAGGAAAATCCTCAATCCGACAATCAGGGGCAATTTTTGCCGACTCCGGCGAAGTTTTCCCGGGCTGAGCGCTTAAAGAGCAGCAAGCAGATTGCCGCCTTGTTTCAGGGCCGACAGTCTTTTGCACGATACCCCCTGCGTATAATATGGATGGAAGTATCGGGGGATGGGAGTGCAGCACCCGTTCAGTTTGCCCTATCTGTACCCAAAAAGAAATTCCCGAAAGCTACAGCGCGCAATCGGATACGTCGCTTAGTGCGCGAATCGTGGCGCTTGCAGAAATCAAGGCTTTTGGACATCTCTGCTACAAAATCCTCTACTTTATTGGTGATGGTGCTTTACACGGCCACAGAAGAGCTACCTTTTCGGCAAATCGAGCTTGCTATGGGACTGGCTGTGCAAACCCTTTCCAAAAAATGGCGCTAAGCGAAAGGTAAGGGGTGCTTGTCGAAATTTTAGGGCCGTGCCGATTGTTCTCGTACTTTTGCATAATAAAACCGCAACAATATGAAAAATGGAAAACTACTGACTACCGGTATCATCGCTTTCGCGGTGCTGATGGTAATTCTCATTTTCTCCAATGCCACCTTCCTTACGGTAGAGGCCGGTGAAAGAGGGGTTATTTTTCGCCGCTTTTCCGGCGGACTGGACAAGGACAATCTCTATCAGCCCGGTTTTCATGTGATTGCCCCCTGGAATAACATGTACGTTTATGATGTACGCGAGCAGGCGCTGGAGGAACAGATGGAGGTGCTTTCCAGTAACGGCCTCACTATCAGGGTGGATGTGACTGTGCGTATCAACCCGCGGTACGACAAAATTGGTCAGTTGCACGAAATGTTTGGCAAGGACTATATCAATTCTTTAGTACGGGCTGAGGTCCGTTCTTCGGTGCGCAAGATTATCGGTCGCTTTCAGCCGGAGGAATTGTACTCCTCGAAACGGGAAGAGGTGCAGCAGATGATTCACAAAGACCTGGAATCTGCCCTGAAAAACAACCATGTGGAGCTTCGCGCAACCCTCATTCGCGATATTAAACTGCCGGACAAGGTGCGTTTGGCCATTGAAGACAAGATTGAGGCCGAGCAAAAGGCTCTGAAATACGAATATATCCTCGATCAGGAACGCAAGGAAGCCGAGCGTAGGATTATCGAGGCAGGTGCTAAGGCCAGGTCAAACCAGATTCTGAATGCCAGCCTTACCGCCAACATCCTGAAAGACAAAGGTATTGAGGCTACGCTTCAATTGGCAAATTCGCCTAACTCTAAAGTGATTATTGTGGGTGGTGGGCAGGATGGACTACCGTTGATTTTGGGAAATCAGTGATAAAAAAATGCCCGCACCACAACCAATGTGGGCGGGCCGAAGAACCTAATGTATGAATGTATCTTACGGAATCTCTATGAGGTGATTCCAACTCTTGCGCGTTGTTTTAAGGGTTAGTACATACTTGCCTTTTGGAAGCTTGCTGAGGTCGTATCTTTTCTCCACTTTGATGACGTTCCGCAGTTGCTGTTTGAAAATCACTGCGCCCGTCCATTCCGAAAGGGAAATATCCAATTGTGCTACCTGGGTGTTGAACCAATTGATGTCTAACTGGCGTGCCTGGAGGCGATAAGTGGGCGCGAAATACTCCATGCGCCGCCCTTCGTAAAGGATGACATCGGCGGAGGTGATGCGCAAGGGTTGGACGGTTTCCCGGTTTTCTGTACGGATGCTCAGGAAAAATGAGCCCGTAGGCATACGGGAGAAATCTAATACTTTTGAGAAGGGCTCTGTAGAGGGCGCTTCTACTTCAAGTACTGACTGCTGGTGGTGATCCATGACAGCAATCAGTGCGGTCTCCTTTAAACCGGAGACAGAAACCCGTACCATCTTGTAGGCATTATCTAATTTTTCAATGGTCAATTCCGGAGCGACAGGATTGGCCATTGCCATACCTACGCCGGCGGAAAGGAGAACTCCCGAAATCAGGAAATTCAAAAGCTGTTTCATGGTCAAATTTTTGGTGAAACAATAAGTGACTTTGACCATGCAAAGGTATAGGGGTAAGGCTCCTGGGCGCTACCACTTTTTTAACCGCTTTTCTTACAGAATTGACTTTTTACCCCCCGCCGGCAATATATTTCATCAAAAATGCACTAATCAGGGCGCCGTAGGTACCAAGTGCATATCCCAAAACCGCCAACAAAACGCCCACAGGAGCAAGTGCGGAATCAAAAGCTGATGCCACAATTGGCGCCGATGCTGCGCCGCCAACATTGGCCTGACTGCCCACTGCAACGAAGAAGAAGGGCGCCCTGATGAGCCGAGCCACCAAAATCAGGATAATCATGTGCACCAACATCCAGAGTATGCCGATGGCAAACAGGCCTAGATTGTCCAGGACAGCACCCAGATCCATCTGCATGCCAATGGTGGTGACCAGTATGTACAAAAAAACACTGCCCCACCGGGATGCCCCGGCACCTTCCAGCTTGCGCGCAGGTGTGAGTGAGGCTACCAGACCGATAGTAGTGGAAATAACGGCAATCCAGAAAAAGCCAGAGTTTATGGCATCAAGCCTCCAGGCAACCAATTGCTGTTCATAGCGGGATAGCCAGGCCGTGATTTTGACCGCAGCCCAATGGGATAAGCCCACACCTGCGAATGTAAGCCCCAACCACGAGAAAATATCTTTGTTGGTAGGCATTCGCTCCACCTGAGCTCTGAAAGCCTTAACCCTAAGTACCAGATCGTCAATGGCCCGAGTGTCGGCTTTCAGAAAACTATCGATTTTGGCCCGATTTCCAGCCCCATACAGTAGAAATGCCAGCCAAAAGTTGCCGACAATGACATCCACCACGACCATAGTGCCGAAAATATCCTGTTGCACATCGAAAATAGCCCGCATGGCCATTTGGTTGCCACCGCCGCCAATCCAGGAGCCTGCAATGGTGGCTAGCCCTCTCCAGAGTTCGTCAGGCGGAATTTGAATAAAATTGGGGAATAAAGTGGACACCAGCAGCAACGCAATCGGCCCGCCCAACATGATGCCCGCGGTGGCTGTGAGAAACATGATCAGCGCTTTTGGCCCCAGGCCGATAATACCTTTGAAATCAATACCTAGGCATAGCAGAATGAGACTGGCAGGTAGCAGAAAACGGGACGCCACCTTATACAGGCCGGACTCCCCTTTGAAAGGTTCATACACAGCCGGATCGACTTTATGGGTATCCAGGAATTGCTGCATTTCAGAAAAGGATGCAGAAGCAGGCGGGTTAAGTCCTAATTCCCTTAAAGCATTCCAAAGGCCGGGTTCGTACCAGTCATTGGCGATAATGCCCAAAGGCCAGTGTAGAATGGCGGGAATAAAATAACACATGAGCAAAGGGGGGATAAAACTGTAAAACCTTTTCCAGCCGGCAGATTTATAGCTTGAGGTAATGAAAACAAGCGCAAGTACGGCCATTAGTATGCCAAGAACTATCGCATCGTGGGTAAAAACAGGCTTCATAAGCAAATCTGTAAGGGTTAAAACTTCCGAAAGATACCTGTTTACAGGAAAATGCCTACTTTTAGCCCTTATTTTACGAAATGCAACGATATCTTTATGTGTTTGGACTGATTGCGATCTGCGTGCTATTGGATCGCTGGACCAAAATCCTGGCTGTTGAGCATCTAATGGGCTTGCCGCCAAGGGATTTGCTCGGTTCCTTTTTTCAACTGGTTTATGCGGAAAATACGGGAGCCTTTCTGAGCCTGGGCTCTGACCTTCCCAAAGGATTGCGGCTAATCGTCCTTGCTATTTTACCCTCCCTCTTGCTGTTGGGTATGTTGGCTTATACCCTTTTCAGCAAGGAACTTACCAGGATTCAGATTTTTGCCTTCAGCTTAATCTGCGGTGGCGGATTGAGCAACCTGTTCGATCGTATTACGGAGGGCATGGTGGTGGATTTCATGATAATGGGCGTCGGAGTACTGCGAACCGGTGTCTTTAACATCGCAGATGTCAGCATTATGACGGGTCTTGCCTTGATGCTGCCCGGTTTTTTTAAGGGTTCGGAGAAACCCACGGACGTTCCATCTGATAATTGATTTTTGTATTTCTGGATTATTTGAATAATTTAATCCTAAGACGCTCCTAATTTTTGTGTAATGATTTCGAAATTAACGCCTATTGGCATTTTATCCATTCTTCTTGGTTATTTTGTTGTATTGATAGTCATCTCCTATTTTACCAGCAGGAAGAAAAGCAGCAATCTTAATTTTTTCCTGGCGGGTCGTCAGGCGCCGTGGCCTTTGGTGGCCTTTGGCATGGTAGGATCCACTATTTCCGGAATTACCTTTATCTCTGTACCCGGGGCGGTTGGAGGCCAGGGTGCGAATGAGGCATTTTCTTATTTACAGGTGGTATTCGGTTATTTATTGGGTTATATGGTGATTGCTTTTGTGCTTTTGCCACTGTATTACCGAATGCAATTGACTTCCATTTACGGATATTTAGAAAAGCGGTTTGGATTTTTGTCCTACAAAACCGGTGCGGGTTACTTTTTACTGTCGAGGAGTATTGGTTCGGCCTTAAGGCTTTTCCTGGTAGCTATCGTGATTCATAACTTTGTTATGGCACCAATGGGGGTATCCTTTGAGCTGACCGTTTTATTTGCCTTGCTCTTGATTTGGGTATATACTTTTCAGGGGGGTATTAAAACTATTATCGTGACGGATGCCGTTCAAACGGCTTTCTTGTTGCTGGCAGCTACCCTCACTGTACTGTTCGTAGCTAATCATCTGGAAGTAGGAATGGGTGGCATGATGGAGATGGTATCCAACAGTTCATATTCCAAGGCTTTTTATTTTGAGGGAGGCTGGAGCGATCCCAATAATTTCTTCAAACAGTTTTTTAGTGGTGCCTTGATTACTATTACTATGACCGGCCTTGACCAGGATATGATGCAGAAAAACCTTTCCTGCCGGAACCTTGGCGATGCTCAAAAAAATATACTCTCCTTCAGTGTAGTGCTGGTTATTGCCAATTTGTTGTTTCTCACGCTTGGCGCCATGTTGTACATCTACGCGTCCAGCTTAGGGGTGGAGGTTCCTGCCAAAACCGATGAATTTTATCCCATGCTTGCATTGGAGCACCTTTCGCCAGTCATTGGGATATTCTTTATTTTAGGATTGACCGCTGCGGCGTACTCCAGTGCAGACTCTGCCATGGCGGCGCTAACCACCTCTATTTGTATTGATTTTTTGAACTTCGAGAAAAATGCCGGACTCGTTCCTGAAGAGAAGCTCAAACAAACCCGCATTAAGGTTCACCTTGGCGTGATGGTAGGTATGTTTGTTTTGATATTGATTTTCAATGCATTGAATGATTCGGCGGTGATAACCACGCTTTTTAAGGTAGCGGGATATACCTATGGGCCACTTTTGGGGATGTTTGTCTTCGGCATGGCTACCCGGCTCAAAGTGCGCGACCATCTCGTGCTGCCGGTTTGTCTTCTGGCGCCGGTACTCACCTTTTTCCTCGACAAGTACTCAGCGCAAATTTTATTTGGGTTTCAATTTGGCTTTCTGACCATTGCGCTGAACGGCCTACTGACCTTCCTGGGCTTATTGGCGATTGCCCGTTGGGGTGAAGAGGAGGCGGTTTCCCATTAAAGGATTTGTAGCTTGGCAAATCGGAGCATCAGGCGTCGGTCGGGCATACCGGCATCGGCGTCGAACTTTACCACAGCAACGAGGTTGTCTTTGTGGCCGTCTATGGAGCACACCGTACCTTCACCGAATTTGAGATGCAAAACCCGTTGTCCGGCTTTAATGGCTTCCGGTGCACTAGGCTGGAAATCTGCCGGGTCAATATTGATTACAGGCTGCTTTGTTTTTCGGAGTGGGATACCCTGTACACCTGAGGCTCTCGGCGCAGGCTCGTCGTCATGCCGGGCAAAATTCAGGGCGGAAGTGCTTTCCACGAACTTACCCGGTATTTCACCTAAGAATCGGCTTGGCTCATTGCTGCGAATATTTCCGAATCGGTATCGGTTTTCTGCATAGGAAATCGTCAGAAATTGCTCGGCGCGAGTGATGGCCACGTAAAAAAGGCGTCTTTCTTCTTCTAAACCGTCGGGGCTGTCCATAGACATGAAAGAGGGGAAGAGATTTTCTTCCAAACCCACCACGAATACTGATTTGAACTCCAGGCCTTTGGCTGAATGCACAGACATTAGGGTGATGAAATCCTTTTCATGGGTTTGTTCATCCATATCGGTAAGGAGCGCAATATTCTGGAGGTAGGCGGAGAGGCTTTGGTCAGGAACTTCTCCGGTATCTTCTTCGGCAGGAGGGTCTTCTACGAAGGTTTTGATGCCATCAAGCAAGGCGTTGATATTGTCGAGCCTGCTGATCCCCTCTATGGTAGTATCTTTTTTCAATTCATCCATAAGCCCGGAGCGCCGCGTGACTTCAAGGGCGATTTCATAGGCGTTTTTTTGGGTGATTGCAGCCTGAAAGGCTTGCATCATGGATACAAAATCTGTCAGTGCATTTTGAGTACGGGGTGGAAAACTGATTTTGTCTATGGCATCCCAAACCCGGAGGTTTTGCACACTGGCAAAAGCGGTAATTTTATCCACCGTCGAATCGCCAATGCCGCGTTTGGGATAGTTGATGACGCGTCGGAAGGCCTCTTCATCACCGGGGTTGGCAATGAGCCGAAGGTAAGCAATAAGATCTTTGACTTCTTTTCTTTGATAGAAAGATTGGCCCCCAAATACCCGATAGGGAATATTGTAGCGCCTTAGGAATTCTTCAAAAACTCTGGATTGTGCGTTGGTACGGTATAATATGGCGATGTGCTTGTTGTGGAGGTGGAACCGATTTTTTTGTTCCATGATGGTATCCACCACGCGGTTGCCTTCTTCGCTGTCTGTTCGGGCTTTGATGATTTTTATTTTTTGACCTTCGCCTTTTTCAGACTGAATTTTCTTTTGTATTTGCCGCCGGTTGTGGAGGATGACCTCGTTGGCGGTTTGTACAATGGGTTCTGTAGATCTGTAGTTTTGTTCCAGTTTGATGACTTTAATTCCAAAAGGTTTGAAATCCTTTTCAAAGTCGAGGATATTCTGGATAGTAGCTCCGCGGAAGCCGTAGATACTTTGGGCATCATCTCCCACTACACAAACATTGCGCGGGCTGTGGTCGAAATTGACCAATTTGCGGATGATGGCGTATTGCAGGTAGTTGGTATCCTGAAACTCATCTACAAGGACATATTTAAACCGCTGCCGGTATTTATCGGTAACCTGGTCGGGATTTTTTTGCAGCAACTCATAGAGGCGGTAGAGTAGATCGTCGAAATCCATGGCGCCGGCTCGCTTACATCGGCTGGTGTATTTTTCATATACTTCATAGGTGAGTGGCCGGTTGGCCTTTCGGTCTTCTATGAGCAGTTCCTCGTTTTCGCTATAGAGTTTTGGGGTGACGAGGCTGCTTTTTGCTGCGGATATGCGGGAGCGCAGGGTGTTCACATTGTACGCTTCCTTGTCGAGATTCATCTCCTTTACAATAGCGTGTAGGATACTTTTGGTATCTTCAGTATCGTAGATGGTAAAATTGGAGGCGTAGCCGATTTTTTCGGCTTCGGCACGCAGAATGCGAGCGAAAATGGAGTGGAAGGTGCCGGCCCACACCTGATTGGCGCGATCGCCCACTACCGAAGTAATGCGTTCCTTCATTTCGCGGGCGGCCTTGTTGGTAAAGGTGAGGGCAAGGATTTCCCAGGGTTCTGCACCCTGCTCGATGAGGTGTGCTATGCGGTAGGTCAGCACGCGGGTTTTACCGGAGCCCGGACCAGCCACCACTAGAACGGGCCCTTCGATGGCTGTGACGGCTTGTCGTTGGCGTTCATTGAGTTCGCTGAGGTATTTGCTCATGGGATGCTTTTACTGAAAGTTGAGCGCCCGGGTATAAATGCCATTGCGCAGAGAATCCAGTGAAGGTGCATTAAGGGTGAGGCCGGTGCGGCTGGCCCCAGTGCGGGAGGAAAAAACGCCACGGCCTTCCGATAGGTTGGTATAAACGGGGATTGCCTGGGAGCTGGTGATGCCGGTATTGGCTTGTTCTACCCGGATAAGGTCGGCAAGTTCGGTTCCGGCAGCGGTATAAAGCAGGTCAATGCTCTGGAAGATTCTTTGTTTGTTGGGATTTGCTTCAAGTGCTGCACCGACAAATCTGTAGAAGTCTTCACCTTTTAGATTATCATACCTAATAAATGAGGCATTCAGGTCAGACTTTTCCAGGTCTTTCTGGATTTCCCACTCCAGGGTTTTGTTGGCGCCACCTCCAGGAAGAGCGGGGTCAATTTCCCGGTAGTGAATCCGCATGCGCAGGTCAAACAGGGCAGCGGAAGGTGGAACGTCCCAAACGAATACGAGCTGCCGGGTGTAGTCGAGGTTGAGTGGGTTGCCGGGAGCAGTAGGCCTAGGGGATAGCGGCCCCAGTACGATGGTTTCAGCGGTGACTGCAGGAAGGCCATTACCTCGGTTGATAAGCAGGCGAATGCGCTGCTCCGCCGTGAGGTTGATGGCAGAGGACTTTATTTTGTAGAGGTAGTTGGGCGCATTGGCAAAGGGTCCGGATTGACGGACATACCCTTCGAGGTTACCGTCCACGCGCTGCAGGGTAAATCTTTGACCTGTATTTATTTTTTGCAACTGAACGGTGACGGTGGAGGGGTCGTAGTAGAGAGAGTCCACATTTTGAGCTATGGCATTGGCATTACCCCCCGGCTCGAGGAATGCTTTTTCCACCCGGATATAATGAGCGGTATCCTGTAGATTCAAAAAACCATAAACCACGGGAATATCCTTCCAGGGGGCTTCGAGTTCAAAATCGGTAGTACAGGAGCTGAAGGTTACCAGGGCAAAGGAAAAAACCCAAACTAGATTACGCGTCATAGTAAAATTTTGAAGAGCCATGTAGTGCAAGGGTTTCCCGCGCTCATTGCTCCGGAAATGCTTTAAATCATCGCAAAAATACGAAATCTTCCCTAATACGGAAAGTCGGCTGCGCGTCAGGAGGGGCACATTAATATTTCTTTATGAAAAAAGAGGAAATCCGGAGAAGTGTTCATGTACATTGAAATGAATTGTTAATTCCGGATTTATACCCTGAAAATCAATGAGGAAATAATGCAGGTAAATGATAATCATAATATTATGTAAATACCAGGCATCTGCATTACCTGCCGCTCCGACCCAACAGATGAGGCCCTGCAACTCTGCAAGACCTTATCTGTCGCGCAGAGAGAAACCTTTAGAGGCCGGCACTGATCAAAAACGTAGCGGCAAAAGCCACGATGGCATAAAGTTCCGGGAATACGGCCAGAATCATGGTTCGTGCAAACACATCATAACCGGCGCCAATGCCTGCAATACCGTTGGCACATACCTTTCCCTGCTGCATGGCGGAAATCAGGCCTACAATGCCGAGCATGAAGCCTGCAGCCAGAATAGCCATGCCTTGCAGAAGGGTCATTTCCGGGCCGATGACGCCTGAACTGTTGATGATGAAAAATCCACCGAAACCATATAATCCCTGGGTGCCAGGAAGTGCGCTGAGGATCATGTAGCTTCCGAAAGCGCCCTCATTTTTTTTCAAGGCTCCAATAGTGGCGTTTCCACCGATAGATACGCCGATGGCGCTTCCTACTCCGGCAAGTCCCAACATCAATCCGAGACCCACATAAGCCAGAATAATTGCTGTTCCCATAATGAATCAGTTATTTAGAAAGTTAATCAAGGTTTTCTTTTTGCAAAGGGCGTATAAGCCTTGCCGCCTCCGGCAAATCCGGCGTTTTTGTAAAACTCCACAAAAGTCAATCGCAATGGGTGCACGAATGAACCCAGCATGGCCAGGAGCAAATTGGCGGTATGGCCTATCACCAAAAATAAAACAAACAGTATCGGGCCCAAAACGGGCATCACATCAATGAATTGAAAGGCGATGTCATTAATCACAAAACCGAGGATTGCACTGGAAATACCCAGGGCAAACAGGCGGACATAGCTTAGTATGTCTCCAAAAAAACCTGTGATTCCATACAAATCCCACAATCCTTTCCCTAAACGTCCAAAAATGGACCCACCCGGCATGCTGAACACCACGATGAAGACCACACCTAGCCAGGCTACCATTTTAGCGGCATCCCCTAATACATGGAACATGCCGATGTCTAAAAGGCTCGCCAGCAATATAATCCAGCCTATCGGCGGCAGTGCATCGGTAAAGCCGTTCTGGCGGGCGCGGTTAACGGCCTGAATACCCAGCCCGAAGAGCGTTTGTACCACGCCGAGTACCAAGGCGAGGTTAAAGGCGCCCTGCCCGTCGAGGATGTATTTTTTTAACGCAGTCAACCAGGCAGCTTCTGTTTCCAGCAGATTGATGCCGAAAATGGTGCCTGTGAGCAAGCCAAACAGGATTGTTGCGCCCCCCAAGTAATGGGCTAAAGTCAACAAGGGAATTAATTCGGACTTTGCCTTTAGGCGATATGCCAGGGTAATGATTAAGATGACCAATCCGTAACCGGCATCACCTAGGCAAAATCCGAAGAAAAGCATGAAAAATGGCGCAAAGAATGGGGTGAGGTCAAGTTCGTGGTAATTCGGCAGGTCAAACAGTTTACTGATGGGTTCAAATAACCTTGAATAGCGGTTATTCTTCAACAAAATGGGTGGGGCATCGTGAGGAGCCGGATCTTCAGCCCAAAAAACGACCTGCCTGGATTCCAGCGCTTTTACCAATATGGTTTCCTTCTCCTTGGGCACATAGCCTTCCAGGATGCTAAGGGCGCCTTCGGCTGCATGGGTGGTATGGCGCAGGATACCCGATTTATCACTTTCTTCGAGCAATTCGGCCAGGTGATATTGTAATTCAGGGATACGGGCGGAAAAATCATCGAGTAGTTCTTCCAGATGCTTAATCTTCCCCCCTGTCTCTTCAATTATTTTACTGATTTGCCCTGGGTCTTGTGCCGGTACAGGAAGTTGCTCTGCGTCCAGTTCGGGTGGATTTTCCGGATCGTGAAAGATGACGAAAAAGGCATCCGGTGGATAATCAGAGATGGTAAATAGAAAGGGAATTTGAAGCCATTCCTGCCGGAACTTGCGCACCGGACAGGTGTAAAAGCTACAACGCCATCCTTCCTGTTCTATAGTGTGAATGGTATCGAGGGAAAAACTTCCCCAGGGCGCCAGGTTTTGCAGTTCTTTTTGCAGTAAGTGATGTTTCTGCTTTTGACTGTCTAATTGTTCCTGGGTTTCCCATATCTGATGGGCCAGCGGGCGGCCTTCCACTATTACATCGTTTTGCTGCGCAGGGAGATTGTCTTTTTTTCTTTTTTCGACCAGCTTGATGGCAGATTCTACGTTTTTGATTTCATTCTCGAGGCTGCCAGGATCCTCCTCCTGCAATGCCTTGCCCGGTTTTACGTGTAGCACACCTAAATTTCGGAGCTCCTCCAGAAAACCGGAATAGTCTTCAGGATGAACCAAAAAAGCGTACTTGCGCATCGGTGCAATCATAACTTCTACTTTTACTCGGTTTCCTGGCGTTTTTTGACGATTTTCTGCGCGGATTTAGATAGATTTTCCTCATCCTCCAAAAAACGCTTGATTTTTAACACAGCCGCTTCATAACCCGGTATCTGTACTTTCTCGTAAAGGTTAACTTTTTGCGTCGTTTTCTTGCGGGCTTTGTCCAGCAGTGCCATGGCTCGAAGCAACACTTGCTTTTCAATGGCAATTTTGGCCAGTTCCTGCAAGGCCTTTACACCATCAGCAAACCAGTATGGACTGCTGAACAAGCTGTAGGGCTCTACTTTAAAACGAACCTCTCTTAACACCGGAATCAACACGCCTGCAATTTTTTTCTTGTCTGTAAGTACCTCCTCCACTCGTACCAAGGCGGGATTGAACTCCTCCCAAAGGCGCATCACATCGCGGTAGGCATCGAGCTGCCTGGCCAGGGTGGCTTCGCGGGTTTCTGCTTCGGCCTTTAGTTTTTTTACTTCTACCCGCAGAGCCGATTCTTTGTTTTTGAGTGTTGGCAAAGCTCCTACCCGAATCCTGAGTTGCCGATTCATTTCCTGCAGAGAAGTCTTGTTGTATTGAAACCTGATGGCCATGGCTCTTCCTTAAATGGATTTTATTCCTAATCGCGCCAGAATCTCCCTATAAATTCCTGCTTAATACCCACTTCAACTTTGGAGAAGTGTTTTGAAAAGAGTTCCCAGGCAGTATCCAGCATCTCCGTGGTATCCATATTGACGTCAATGGCCAACAGGCGCCCGGAGTAAGCTCTGGCAAACTGCAGGGTGCGCTCATCGTAATCGGTGAGGTCAAAGCCGTTTTCGAGCTTAGTGCGGGCATTCGCGGCATCGGCGTACAATCGGATGGCAGCGTTCATCACCTGCGGATGGTCAGCACGCGTTTTCTTGCCAATGACGAGCTGTTTGAGTCGGGACAAACTGCGGAAGGGGTCCACCACAACCTTGCCGATATCGGTATCGCGCCGGAGAAAGAGCTGCCCTTCTGTGATGTAGCCGGTATTGTCCGGTACCGCATGGGTGATATCTCCACTGGAGAGGGTGGTCACCGCAATGATGGTAATGGAGCCACCGGCGTCGAACTGGACGGCCTTTTCGTAGATTCTGGCAAGGTCACTGTACAAGGATCCGGGCATACTGTCCTTGGAAGGGATTTGATCCATTCGGTTGGACACGATACTGAGGGCATCGGCATAGAGCGTCATGTCGGTTAGCAATACGAGTACCTTTTCATTTTTGTCCACCGCGAAATACTCGGCAGCAGTGAGTGCCATATCAGGTACGAGTAGGCGCTCCACGGGCGGGTTTTCCGTGGTGTTCACAAAGCTTACGATGCGGTGCATGGCGCCGGCATTTTCGAAAACCTGCTTGTAAAACAAATAATCGTCATTGGTCAATCCCATGCCGCCAAGGATAATCTTGTCGGCTTCGGCGCGCAAGGCCACCATGGCCATCACCTGGTTGAAGGGTTGGTCTGGGTCGGCGAAGAAGGGGATTTTCTGGCCGGTAACCAGGCTGTTATTCAAATCAATACCCGCGATACCGGTAGTGATCAGTTCTGAGGGCTGTTGGCGCCGCACAGGATTCACAGAAGGACCGCCGATTTCTCTCTCCTCACCCTCTACTTCGGGACCATTATCAATAGGTCTGCCGAAGGCATCGAAGAATCGCCCGGCGAGGTCGTCGCTCACCTTGAGTACGGGCGGTTTGCCGAAGAAAACGACCTCGGCATTCGTCGGTATGCCCTCTGTTCCTGAAAATACCTGCAGGGTGATTTCCTCGCCCATGATTTTGACTACCTGGGCCAGGCGGCCATGCACCATGGCGAGTTCTTCATTCCCTACATCCTGGGCGCGAAGGGTACAGGTAGCCTTGGTGAGCTGGTCAATTTTGGTATAAACACGCTGAAATGCTTGAGTTTCCATCATTCGGCTTTTCTTTCTGCTAAAATATGCTTCAACCCGGTCTCGAAATCGCTGAAGGCATCCGAATCAAATTTAGAGTAATTCATTTGCTTCATCTGGTTAATTACCCGTTTGAAGAAAGGATTAACTTCTGCAAAGGATTCAACCAGGAAAGGCAGCTGACAAATCTCCAGGACGAGCTTGGCCATGTATTTCTGCCTCGCCAGTGGGGTGCGGGAATCTGTAGCATCAAATGCATCCTGCTGTAGAATGACGGCATCCACTATTTCTGACCTCCAAAACGTCAGGTGGTAGTCCACCGTTACACCGTCATCACCGAGGATGTTGATTTGCTCGGCTGCTTCCTTGCCTCGGAGCAGGATGTTTTTGAGCTGGTTGACCTTGCTCACCCAGTCTTCGGAAATGGCTTCACTCAGATAGGCCTGTAATTCGGGGTATTCCAGGTATTTGGAGTAAGAATCAATCGGGTCAATGGCCGGGTATCGCTTGCTATCGGCGCGTTGTTGGGAAAGTGCGTAAAAACACCTGGCGGCCTTGCGGGTACTTTCCGTTACCGGTTCCTTGAGGTTGCCGCCGGCAGGAGATACCGTGCCGATGAAGGTGATGGAACCGCTTTGCTGGTTGCGTAGTTTGACGATGCCGGCTCGGGAGTAAAAATTGGAGATGATGGCCGACAAGTCCATTGGGAAGGCGTCCGGCCCGGGGAGTTCTTCCATGCGGTTGGACATTTCCCGTAGTGCCTGCGCCCATCTTGAGGTGGAGTCGGCCAGCAGAAGCACCTTGAGGCCCATACTTCGGTAATATTCCGCAATAGTCATGGCGGTATATACCGAAGCTTCCCTCGCGGCTACCGGCATATTGGAGGTGTTGGCGATAATCACGGTGCGTTCCATGAGTCTGCGGCCAGGATGCCATGGGTCGTCGAGTTCGGGGAATTCCTTGAACAGCTCCACGACTTCATTGGCGCGTTCTCCGCAGGCGGCCACGATGACTACATCTGCATTGGCTTGCTTGGAAATTGCCTGCTGCAGAACCGTTTTGCCGCTGCCAAATGGCCCGGGAATAAAACCGGTACCCCCTTCCACGATGGGGTTCAGAGTGTCAATGGTGCGCACGCCGGTTTCGAGCAGTTTGTAGGGGCGGGGTTTTTCGGTATAGGATCTAATGGCTTGCTTAACCGGCCATTGTTGAGCCATTTTAACGGAAATTTCCTCTCCGTTGGAGTTGACCAGCACGGCAACCTGCTCTTCTACGGTGTAGTTGCCGGCAGGGGCAATGGATTTGAGCGAGTAGGTTCCTTCGAGTTTGAAAGGCACCATAATGCGGTGTGGGATAGCATTTTCCCTGACTTCGCCGAGCCAGTCACCTGCCTGAACAGTTGTACCGGGCTGAAGCAGCGGCTCGAAGGCCCATTTTCGCGACTTATCCAGCGCGTCGGTGTAGTCACCGCGTTGCAGGAAGACGCCATCCATGGTATTTAGGTCGTGCATCAGGCCATCGTAGTTGCGGGAAAGGATGCCGGGGCCGAGGGTGGCTTCCAGCATATTGCCCTGAAATTCAACATGGGTGCCGGGTTTCAATCCGCGGGTACTTTCGAATACCTGGGCATAAGCAATGCCGTTGCGGATTTTGATGACTTCAGCCATCAGCGGAGTACCCTGGTGTTCTACAAAACAGACTTCATTCTGAGCTACCGGCCCTTCTACCTTAATCAGGATTAGGTTGGCGATAATGCCGGTTATTTTGCCTGTAGAACGTTTGGAAGAATTTATCATGATAAGGTAAATT